>CAZHUY010000082.1:0-23895 GCA_964535465.1 uncultured Myxococcales bacterium | reverse complement strand
CAGACGACCTACACGAATTGAACTTCTACGCGGCAACTACCTTGACACTCACCGGATCAACTAAAGCCGGAGGAAAGGTTGCGAAGTGAGCTTCAGGGAATGGCCGAGTGTTGATGTCCAGAACAGATCGGATATTTCTATCGTTCGGACCGCGAACAGCAGAAGGATCGTAGTAGTACCGCTCCTGCTTGCTGAACAGGAACACATACTCGTGGCTGCGCGTCGGTCGATCCTTGACGCTCTCCGGCTGACAGTTGGGTTTGTTCCAAATCAAATCAGTTCGCAGATACCAGCCTGCCGATTGAAGGGCGAATGCCAACCGCCAAGGCACCCCGATCAGGTCTTTCGGCTTCAACCCGTCAGGGGTTGGAGGGCGAATGTTCATTGCGCGAACAGGGTTCTTCTTATCGGGCGCACGCCACGTGCGCCCGCCTGACGTATAGGAATCACCAATGTTCAGCCAGAGCGTCCCATCGTCACGTAGCGTTCTATGAACCTCCCTAAAGACCGCAACCAAGCTCTTCAGGTAATCGTTCAGCGATGCCTCAAGTCCGATTTGTCCCTTGATGTGGTAGTTGCGAAGTGACCAGTAGGGAGGCGATGTGACGCATGTTTGAAAAACCCCACTCGGCATCTTGGCCAGAAGCTTCTGGCTGTCTCCGATGGCTAGGAGAGATTCCCCCTCGTCTGCTTTGAAAAATCGATCTAGTTGGGCGCTGGACGGATCGCGAACCACACACACGCTTGGCGCAGGCGCAGCGCGCCTGATGATCTTGTTCGCGACGGTTGGCAGGGGAAGTTGGTACACCGATTTCTCTATCGGTAGTGACCGCCTGGAAGTTGCTCGCATTTGTGTCGGCATCATACTCATCCTTCCCTTCGTCGGTCACTAGGTTCCGAGAAGATCCACAATTTCCCCAACCTCCCAAACGTGATCCGTGACTCCGGCTGCCATGGCAGGCGTCACCCGAAGCGTCTGGTGGATACGCGCGAAATTGTAGTGCATGAAGTGCAGCGCGATGGCCGCGCAGTGGTTCTCCAGCTTTTTGGAGAAGGCGTTGGTCAGGCGGGTGAATCGTCGCATCGACATCCGCATGGTTAGGTTCTGGCGCTCGACGTAGCTCGTTGAAACGTGGGCCTTGTCCGGGTTGCCCACGATGATCTGCTTCTTGGCGCCAGTGCAAAGGGCTGGGCTGTAGCGGACTTCGCTGCCCACGTCGCGGTTATCGGAGCCGTACTGCTTAACCAGCATGGCGTAGTCGATGTCCATACCGAACAACTTCTCGACGGCTTCGACGTAGACCTTGTGACCATCGCTCGTGAGCTGGATTCGGTTGGCGAGGCGGCCAGTCAGATCCGAAATGAAACTGTAAGCGGCCTGGGCGCTGCGGTCACCAACGTTCCAGGAGGCGATGAGCTTGGTCTCGGCATCGAGCGCGGTCCACGTCCACACGTCACCGATGCCGTTCGCGCCAGCGTTCACTTGCTTCTGCTTGGCGCCCACGAACGACCAGATCTCGTCGACCTGAACGCGCTTGCAAGGCAGGTTGACCAAGTGCTCGCGCTGGTACGACTCGCAAGCCACGCCGAGATCGAGCAAGAGCTTCTGAATTGTGTTCTTCGCGATCCCGGTCATGCGGACCGTGGCGCGGATCGAGCTGCCCTCAACCAGTCACTTCACGACTTGGATTCGCTGGTCTTTGGTCAACCGATTCATACTGACCATTATGCGTGAGCGGTCTGGCATCGTCAAACCTCTTTTGTGGTTGCTTGCCGGCAAGCATAGTTTTATGCTTGCAAGCAAGCAAGGAGGTTCCATGGACAACGAAGACGACAGCATCGCGTCAAAAGGTGGCCGAGCCAGGGCGAACAGCTTGAATCCTTCGCGTAGGGCGGAAATCGCGCGAATGGGGGCAATGACCCGCTGGACAGGGCGAGGAAGCGAACGGATAGCGGTAGCAAAGTACGGGACTCCAAATCGGCCACTTAGGATCGGCCCAATAGAGATTCCCTGCTACGTCCTGGATGACGGACGCCGCGTGCTTGCCCAACGTGGACTGCAAGCTGGCATTGGAATGTCAGAAGGCGGCGGGAAAAAGGGCGCGCGCCGATTGGTCGAATTGATGACCTCTCTTCAGGAAAAAGGCATAGATACCAGGGACTTAATCACGCGCGCGGATTCTCCAATTCGATTTGTCGTGCCAAGTGGCGGAGCCGTGGCGGATGGATACGAAGCCTCAATCCTTCCGGATATTTGCGCGGTCATCATCGACGCCGAACAAAAAGGAGTACTGGGGAAGCGCCTTGGTCGTTTGGCTCAGCAATGCGCAACCCTCCAGCATGGGTTCGCGACAGTTGGCATTAACGCCCTGGTTGACGAGGCAACCGGGTATCAGGACTTCCGTTCTCGTGATGCCCTTGCTCTGATCCTTGAGAAGTTTGTGGCCAAGGAGCTGCGCCCATGGGTGAAGACGTTCCCGTCGGAGTTTTACGAACAGATCTTTCGCCTGAACGGATGGAAGTACTCAGACAATTGCGGACGCCCCGGCGTTCTTGGTCATTGGACAAACAACATCGTCTATCGTCGCCTAGCCCCTGGCGTTCTGGAAGAACTGAAACGCCAAACACCTAGGACCGAAAGCGGTCGCCTAAAACACAAGCTGTTTCAGAGGCTGACGGAAGACATCGGGCACCCGAAGCTTCGCGAGCACCTGGTGGGCGTGATCATGCTGATGAAGTACTCGCCAAGCTGGCGCATCTTCATGGAGCGACTTGACAAGGAATACCCGCAATGGGGCAAGACCCTCATGCTCCCGTTCCCCGACGGCTACACGCCGCCGAGTTAACCCTTCGTCCACCTGGCCTTTGCCGCCTTCCTGGCGGCCTCTGAACGCGCCTTCTTGCTCATCGACTTGGCGCGAGCCTTCCCGCCCTTGATGCCGCCCAGCCTGCCCAGGGCCACAGCTGCGGGATTCTTGCCGTCATCGGCCTTGGTCTCGGCCGGTGCCTCGCCTGTGGCCATGTCGGCAATCAGCTTGGCCATCTGGTTCGTGTCGCAGGGCATGCGTGAGCGCTTTTGCATACCTTAGCGATGCCACAGGTCGGGCGCGGTGTCTACGAATCGACTACTCGCGGCGCGGTTCAAACTGACCCACTACCGGTCTCTCTTCTGCGTTTCTCCGCGAGGGTGTCGTCACGGAACCAGGTTTGCAGCTCGCGGCCTCTGCCAAACTCGACGTGGGCCGTGGCGCGCCTCCGCTACTTCCTCTCCGCCGTGCCAGGTCCGGCAAGTTTGGCGTGCTGCTTGGCCAGAACCGTGTTGGGCACGATGTGGCTGATGGCGGCCCGTAGTTTGTTGGTCCAGCCGGCGATGACCTCGGGTTCGCCCTTCATCATGGCGTCGAAGCCCAGCCTGGCGACCTGATCCGCCGGCATCTTCTTCTTGGCGGCGAGCTTGGTGTCCATCTGGTCGGCGCGCTCGAAGAAGTCGGCCTCGGTCTCGCCCGGCATCAGACAGGTGACCGTGACTCCGGAGTCTTTCAGCTCGGCGCCCAAGGCATACGAGAACGAATCCAGCATGGCCTTGGTCCCGTTGTAGACCGCTTGATAGGTCACGGGGAAAAGGCCGGCGATGGATCCCGTGATGAGGATGCGGCCCTGGCCGCGGGCGCGCATGTCGCGGCCCACGCGATGGATGAGGTCCAGGGTGCCCACCACGTTGGTCTTGATGACTCTGAGGATGTCCCTGAACTCCTGATCCAAGAAGGCGTGGCCAAGCCCGCGCCCCGCGTTGGCGAGCAGGGCATCCACCGGACGGCCCTTGGTGGCGGCGTACAACCGCGCGACACCGTCGGAGGTGGCGAGATCCAGGTCCAGCCCTTCGACTTGGGCGCCTGCGATCTCCAGTTCCTTGGCCGCGCTCGCGATGCGGGCCTCGTCAGAGGCGATCAGCAAGTCGAACCCGTGCGCCACACAACACTTGGCCAGTTCCCATCCGATGCCGCTCGAGGCACCGGTCACGATTGCATACGGACGATTTTCCATGACTCTTCCCTCCTATCGCGCGGGCCGACCGCTTGATTGAGGGCTCCTCCGCCAACCGGGTCGGCCCCTTTGTGTTGTATCAAGCAGCCGTGAGCACCACCTTCTCGCAGTTGTCGCTCTTCTCCAGGAACATCTGGTACGCCGCCGGGGCCTCCTCCAGCTTCATTCGATGGGTGATGACGAAGCTGGGGTCGATGTCGCCTTTCTCTATCCGTTCCAGCAACGGCTGCGTGTAGCGCTGCACGTGGCACTGGCCAGCCCGGATGGTGAGACCGCGGTTGAGCACGGCGCCCATGGGGAACTTGTCGACGAAGCCCCCGTACACGCCGACCACCGAGACCACGCCGCCGTTGCGGCAGGCTCTGATGGCTTGGCGTAGGGCGATGGGGCGGTCGGTCTCCAGCATCAAGGCCTGCTTGGTGCGGTCGTAGGCGTAGACCCCGGTGGGCCCGTGGGCCTCCAGCCCGACCGCGTCGATGCAGGCGTCGGGTCCGCGGCCACCGGTCATTTCGGCCAGGGCCTCCTGCACGTCTTCCTGCTCGAAATTGACGGTGGCGGTGGCGCCCGCCTTCTCCTTGGCCATCTTCAGCCGGAAGGGTAGGCGATCGATGGCGATCACGCGTTCGGCGCCCAGCATCTTGGCGCTGGCGATGGCGAACTGGCCCACCGGACCCGCGCCCCACACCGCCACCACCTGGCCGGGCGTGATGTTGCACATGTCGGCGCCCATGTAGCCGGTGGGGAAGATGTCCGACAAGAAAAGCACCTTGTCGTCAGGCAAGAACGCAGGCACCTTGATGGGTCCCACGTCGGCGAAAGGCACACGCGCGTATTCCGCCTGGCCGCCTGCGTAGCCGCCCAACAGGTGCGAGTAGCCGAACAGACCCGCCGGCGAGTGGCCCCACAGTCCCTCGGCCAAGGCGGCGTTGGGGTTCGAGTTCTCGCACAGGGCAAACAGGCCGTCGCGGCAAGCGGCGCACTGACCGCACGAGATAGGGAACGGCACCACCACGCGGTCACCGATCTTGAGGTTCTTCACGTCGACGCCCACCTCGACCACGTCGCCCATGAACTCATGCCCAAGGATGTCACCCTTCTGCATGCCCGGAACGAAACCATTGTAGATGTGCAGATCCGATCCGCATATCGCGGTCGAGGTCACGCGCACGATGGCGTCGCGCGAGTTCAGGATCTTGGGCTCGGGGACATTCTCCACTCTGATCTTCTGCTTGCCGTACCAACACACCGCTTTCATGACTTCCCCCTCTAAACCGACGTGCGCTCGGGGCGCGCCGGGTGCTTACCGATGGTCACGCTCGCGTCCGAGTGCGACACCTCGCCCAGCTCGATGACCTGCTTCAGGCGACGCAGCTCGCTCGACAACAGCCGTTCGGGAATCGCGCGCAGCCAGCGCGCCACCGCGCCCGGGAATCGGTTGTCGCGCGCCGTGAGGGATACGTGGACTTCGGTGCCGCGGCCGCCCGGCGCCGATTCCAGCCGTACCACCAGGGTGTCGAGCAGGCGTGAGTCGATGGTGAAGATCAGCAGCCGATCGGCCACATCCTCTGCCAGCATCGCGTTCCAAGCCACCTCTCGCCCTTCGGGGAAACTGGCGATCCAGCGCGATCGCCTCTCGTCCAGGGTCGTGACGTCGGTCAGAAAGGACACGAACCGGGGGAAGTTGGTGGCGTCGCGCAAGAAGGCGTAGACCTCATGCACGCTGCGCTCGATGGTCGTCGATGCTTTCAATTCTGGGGGCGGCTCTCTTCTCCTCGTCTTGAGCGAGCGCAAGACGGCGCGCAGTCCCAGCACGTCCAACACCGCCACCCCGAGCAAGGCTCCCAAGGAAAGGCCCAGGCGACCACGCAGGCGCGCCAGCCCGTACAGGCGGGCTCCCTTGCGGTGGTTCGACAGCAGGGATGCCAGCAGCAACCCGATGTCCGTGGCGTCACCGGCCACGCGGGCACCCAGCCATCCTGGTAGTTGCCGCCGACTCAGGATGCCCGCGCCCGACGCGGCTTCCCTGACCCCTAGCGCCTGCACGGTCCGCTGGGTCTTTTGGTCAGGCGGGACCCCCACCAGCCAGGCCACCAGCCGCGGCATCGTGATCTGCAACGCCCCCAACCCCAGCGCAAACCAGCCCAGGGATTTGACCAGCCCATGTCCCTCTCGCATTTTCATCACACCTCCCTGCGTCCCCGCCACCGTCGACAAGACGTAAATCTATTGTGGCGTCGGGGTGTCCATTGGCGAGACGAAAGCGAGGGCTCGAAACGGCAAAAGGTGCGGGGCGAGGATTGGGCGTGCAAGCGCGGGTCTGGGCATCTCATGCCCACAGCCCGCGGAATGCGGACGGAAGGGGGAGAGCCGATGGCGTTGGATCTGAGCAAAGAGAAGGGTGTTCCATTGGAGCGGCAGACCTTCAACTGGCAGCAACTGGTCAGCTTGCCCATCAGCAAGCTGGACGCGGATGCCTTCACCCGCGTTCGCATCATCCTGATGAACGGACTGGAGACCGAGGCCATGCGCTTTTCGCACGCCTTCGCGCGCATGAATGGCGGCTTGCGCCTGCCGTTGGCCCAGGTGCGCCGGGTCGAGAAGCAGCAGCAAGCCATGGTGAACTGGTTGCTGCCGGCGGACCAGTCGACCCTGGAGACCACCGTGGCCTACGAACAGGTGGCGGTGGAGGTGACGGCCAGCCTGGCCATGCGCGAGCCCGATCCCTACGTCAAACGCATGCTCAATTTTGCGTTGCTGGAGGACTTCGATCACCTGTATCGATATGCCGCGCTGATGGATCGGCTGGAGGGGCGCGACGCCAACAACATCCTGCAAAGCTACACCGACATCCGGCCGGGGCGTCCCACGGTCGATGAGCATCGCGACCCGGTGGACGATCTGCGCAACCCCTTTGATCGCAAGAGCGCCTCGGGCATCACCAAGCTGAACGTGATGACCATCGTGGCCGCGGAAAACCAGACCATGGATTTTTACGCCAACGTCGGCCCCTTGTACGCCGATCCGCTGGCGCGTCGTCTGTACGCCGAGATCGACTCCATCGAGCAGCAGCACGTCACCCATTACGAAAGCCTGCTCGACCCGCAGGAGACGCCGCTGGGCATGTGGCTTTTGCACGAGGCCGCCGAGATCTACAACTACGCCGCCTGTGTCAGCGAGGAGAGCGATGAGCGCATTCGCAAGATATGGGAGCAGATGCTGGACTGGGAGCTGGGCCACCTGCAGGTGGCCATGGAGTGCTTCAGCAAGACCGAAGGCCGCGATCCTTTCGAGGTGATTCCGCGCGAGCTGCCCGAACGGGGACGGCTGGAGAGCCATCGCGATTACATCAACGAGGTTCTCAAGAACGAGCTGCAACTGCAACCTGCCGGCGCCGAACTGGTGCCCGCGTCGCAGATTCTTTCGGTTTCGCCGTCGCTGGCCTACCGGGGCATGGTCAACGCCAACGGCTCGCCATCCGAAATCGTCGCCTCGGGTTACATCTGGGCCCCGGGAACCGAGGTGGCCACCCGTGCGTCCGGACTGTGGGGCCAGGAGGAAAGAGCATGAGCCGCGAGACAGCGAGTCAGATGGGGATCAACAAAACCGGCATCGGCCTGTCGCCCATCGACAGCCAGGCCATGGTGGAGGCGGCGCACGCCACGCACATCCAGCCCGATGGGCGGCGCTTCGATGAATGGCGCATGCATTGGGTGCAAGAGGCGGCCTCCACCATCATCGGCAGCGTTCCCCCGCCCGGCACGGTCAAGGGCGTGGTCAAGAGCGCGGTGGATGCCATCACTGGCAAGCGTCCCTCCGTGTTGATGGACGAGCTGGGCTCGCGTCTGGCCTTCGAGCGCACCGGCGTGCGCCTTTACGAGGCGGTCCTGGTCAAGGTGGAGTCGACCGGCACGGACGGCCCCATGCGCACGGTGCTGCAGCGTTTTCACGAGCAGGAGATGCATCACTTTCAGATGGTGCGGTCCGCTCTGCTATCCCTGGGCGCCGACGACACAGCGCAGACGCCTTCGGCCGACATCGCCGGCGTGCAGGTATCCGGTCTGATTCAGGTGGTCTCGGATCCGCGCACCAGCACACTTCACTGTCTGGACGCTTTGCTCACCTCCGAGTTGAAGGATGGCGAATGCTGGAACACGCTGGTGACGTTGGCCGAGTCCGTCGGGCACGGCGAGATGGTACCCGACTTCAAGCAGGCCTTGTCGGAGGAGAGGGTCCACCTGGATACCGTTCGCCGATGGGTTTGGGAACACCTGGAGAGCGGGGCCCAACGCGGCGCCAGCTAAGCGAAGGTCAGTCGTGCTGGAGCAGGGGACTTCCGAGCGAGATGACGGCTATGCGCCCATCGGCAGCTATGCCTTCATCGGCGACTGCCACAGCACGGCCTTGATCGGCGCCACGGGATCGATCGACTGGGCGTGCATGCGGCGCTTCGACGCGGGCGCGCTCTTCTGCAAGCTGCTGGACGCGCAGCAGGGTGGATGCTTCGCCTTGCAGGCCGAGGATTTGCTGCACACCCAGCGATCGTACCTGGAAGACACCAATGTCCTGGAGACCGTGTTCGAGACCTCGCGGGGGCGGGCACGCGTCCTCGACTGCTTCGCCATGCAAAGGGGAGGCAAGCGCCACCCCCTGCGACAGCTCTTGCGCATCGTCGAGGGCCTGGAGGGTGAGGTTCGTTTTCAGGTGAGCATCACCCCCCGGTTCGACTACGGGTCCCTGCCGCCCTGGCTGACCCATCATCCGGCCGAGGATGTCTACAGCGCGGTCGGCGGTGACGATGCCTTGGTCATGAGTGCCAGCTGCCCCCTGACCCTCGATCGCGAGGGTTGTCGTCTGCACGGGAGCGTGCACGTGAGTGCGGGGGAGCGCTGTCGCTTCTCGCTGGTCGCCTCGATGGCCCACGAGATCATTTTGCAGAGACTGGCGGACGACGTCCTCGACCAGCGCATGGAAGACACCGTGCGCTGGTGGCGGCGCTGGGTGGGTCGGTGACGCTACTGCCCCAACTTGCGCGCGCCCATGGTCCGCTCCGCCATCGTGCTCAAGGCGCTGACCTGTGGACCCACGGGCGCCATCGTGGCCGCGCCCACCACGTCGCTACCCGAGGAGATCGGGGGGGTGCGCAACTGGGACTATCGTTTCACCTGGATTCGCGACGCCACCCTGACCTTGGCGGCGCTGTTCGACATCGGGCATCGCGATGTGGCGCATGGCTTTCACAGGTTCATCGAGCGCACCACGGCGGGTCGAGTCGAGGATCTGCAGATCATGTACCGGTGTTACGGCGAGTGGCGATTGCCCGAGCTGCAGCTCACGCACCTGCCAGGCTACCGCGGCTCACGCCCGGTGCGGGTGGGGAACGACGCCGCTCGCCAATGTCAGCTCGACGTGTATGGCGAGCTGCTCGATTCCTGGCATCTGGAGGCCCGCATGGGCGTGCCGATCTCGCAGGATGAGTGGGTCTTCTTGCACGCCCTGGTCGAGGGCGCCCGCAGCCACTGGCAGGATGCGGACCATGGTCTGTGGGAGATGCGCGGGGAACCTCGCCACTTCGTGCACTCCAAGGTCATGTGCTGGGTGGCCTTGGACCGTGGAATTGCGCTGGCCGAACGGCTTGGCCTGCCTGCGGATCTGGAGGCCTGGCGCCGGACGCGCCTGGAGATCCGCCGGACCGTCGAGAGCCGAGGGATCGATGCGGAGCGGGGCTGCTTCGTGCAGACCTTCGACTCGCGCGAGCTGGATGGCAGCCTGCTGCTCTTGCCCATGGTGGGGTTTGTCGATGCCAACGATCCGCGCATGCATGCGACCGTGCAGGCCATCCAGGACGAGCTGAGCGAAGACGATCTGCATATCCGCCGTTACCGTCGTGATCATCCCGACGGGGTCAAGGGGCATGAGGGCACCTTCATGATGATCTCGTTCTGGATGGTGCAGGTTCTGGCCATGCAGGGCCAGGTGCAGGAGGCCAAGGAACGCTTCACCCGCCTGTTGGCCTTGGGCAATGAGCTGCACCTGTTCCCCGAGCAGTACCAGCCGGGGGTCGGGTTCCTGGGCAACTATCCCCAGGCCTTCACCCACGTGGCCATCATCGAGGCGGCGCAGCAGATCTCAGACGCCGAGGCGCGTGGAGCCGCCGGACTCGGCTCCTCGGCGGATCGGGCTGCGCAGCGTGCGATGCAAGGCGAGGGCGAGCGAAAAGGAGAGGCATGAACCGGCGACCAGACGTGGTGGTCATCACCGGGGCCTCGGCTGGGGTGGGGCGCGCGGCCGCCTGTGCCTTCGCGCAACGCGGGTGCCGCATCGGCCTGTTGGCGCGAGGCCACGAGGGACTGGAGGCCGCCAGACGCGAGGTGGAGGAGCGGGGCGGGGCGGCGCTGGCCATCCCCACCGACGTCGCCGATTTCGCCCAGGTGGAGAAGGCCGCCGAACAGGTTGAACGGACCCTCGGGCCCATCGACGTGTGGGTCAACAACGCGATGACCACGGTTTTCGCCCCGGTGTGGGAGATCTCACCCGAGGAGTTTCGTCGCGTGACCGAGGTGACCTACCTTGGCTACGTTCACGGGACCATGGCGGCGCTCAAACGCATGCGCCCGCGCAAGCGCGGCACCATCGTGCAAGTGGGGTCGGCGCTCGCCTATCGTTCCATCCCGCTGCAATCCGCCTACTGCGGGGCCAAGTCCGCCGTCCGTGGTTTCACCGATGCGCTTCGCTGCGAGCTGGGCCACGAAGGGAGCCGCATCCACTTGACCATGGTGCAGATGCCCGCGCTCAACACCCCGCAATTCACCTGGTGCAAGAGCCGCCTGCCCCGCAAAGGCCAGCCCGTCCCGCCCATCTTCGAGCCCGAAGTGGCGGCCCAGGCCATCGTGTGGGCCGCCACCCATCGACGGCGCGAGTTGAACGTGGGCCTGAGCACCACCATCGCGGTGTGGGGAAACAAGTTTTTCCCGGGGTTGGGCGATCTCTACCTGGGCAAGACCGGCTTCGCCTCGCAACAGCACGATGGACGTGAGGATTCTCAGCGCGTCGACAACTTGTGGAGACCCGTCGATGACGAGCAGGACAGGGGAGCGCGCGGACCCTTCGGGGCTCGGGCGCACGAGCGGAGCCACCAACTGTGGCTCGTCACCCGCCCGGGGCATCCAGCCATCGGCGTCGGGGGCCTCCTCGGCTTGTGCGCCTGGGCGCTGCGCCGGATCGTTCTGAGCTATCGGAGCAGATCAAGGCTCAGATGATCGAAAGCTTGTCCGGGTTTTGTTCGTACACTCTCTTTATGAGGCATGGTCGGAGTCACGATGAGAGGGAGCAGAAGATCTTCTCGCGGGCCAAGCTGAATCCGGGCAGTACAACCACGCGCAGCGGCCTGCGGCAACCGGCGGCGCAGAAGTCCGATGCCGCGCCCACGATCCGCGCGTTGGAGCGCGAGCGCTTACGCCATCAGGAGGAGCGTAGGCGCGGGCGCACCGCGGCCGGCACGCACGGGGTCTTGCGCGACCAACGCGAAGGCGTCGGGCGCGAGGCCTTGATCGAGGCCGCGAAGATCGCGGACCAGCGCCTGGAGGGTCCGGTCACCACGGGTCATCCCATCCGAACACACGCCACCACCGGCAAATGATCCGACGCGTGGGCGAGCTTGGTGTGGCGTGGCGTGGTGAGCTGGATTAGGGCGTGCTGCGGATGAACCCAGATGCGGTCCAAGGCGAGGATGGGAGCCCATGACGGAAAGGTGCGCACGGCCGGGCTGTTGCCGAAATGGCGGTTCAACCAGCGCAGCGGACGCCCCCACATCCACCATTCATTGATGTCGCCCAGCAGGATCGTCGTGGCCGGTTCGCTCAGGAGAAAGCTCCCCAGCAGCCGGGTGACCTGATAGCGCCGCTCGCCCGCGTGCAGACCCAGGTGGGTCACGAGCACGCGAAGGCGCGCGGAACCCCAGGCGAGCTGAGCCTCCAAGGCCATGCGGGGCTCGTGATTCCCATGGGAAAGATCGTGCGCGCGCACCTCCTCGATGGGCAGCTTGCTGAGGATGGCGTTGCCGCGGCCTCGGGTGTCGCGGTGACCCACGGTGGGAATCGCGGACCAGTGGTAGCCGAGCTGCTTGGCGAGTTGGGCGACGTCGCAGTCGCCACGGCCGCACCCGATCTCCTGCAGGCCCACCACCGCGGCGTCGATTCGTTCCAAAACGCGGAGAATGCGCTCCAGGCTGCGCAAGCCGTCGGTTCCCTTGGCGTCGTGGATGTTCCAGGTGGCCACGCGCAGCTCGCCTGATCCGGGTCGACAATCTTTCGACGCTTTTTCCATCAACGCAGGGTGGCCGAGGCCGGGTCCACTTTGTCGGGTCTATAGCGACGACGTACCAGCAGAACCAGCAGGGTCAAGCCCGTGACGACCAATACGGAGATCACGATGTTGGCTGGGCTTGGCTTGCGTAACGTCGCCAAGACGCGTGTCACCACGACGCCCAACCCCAGAAGCCCGGGCAGCAGCCCGACCGCGTTGCCCAGGATGAACGAGCGCAACGGAAGGTTAAACGCGCCGGTGGCCAGGTTGAGCAGCCCGAAATTCCCCAGGGGCAACAGACGCATGAGCACCACTGACCAGAAGGAGCGGCGTTTCAGAAAACGGCGTGTGCCGCGCTCGAAACGATCGGGAAGGTGCTCCACCACGACGTGGCCCAGGCGTCTGCCGATCAGGTGCGAGAGCGTGGCGCCGGCGACGCTGCCCAGCCACGCCACCGGAACGCCGGGCCACATGCCCAGGACGGCCAAGGTCGAGGTGGCCAGCAGCGTGAGGGGTACGAACAGCACGCTCGCCGCTACATAGAACACGAGCAGCAAGAGCAGACCGGCTGGACGCCCGGCCACCTGGCGGATCCATTCGGTGATGATGGCGCGCACCTCCATCCAAGGGATCCATTGGCGCAGCACGCCCCACAGCAAGAGCACCGAGGCCGCGATGATGAGCGGCCGCAGCCAGCGATGAGCCAAACGACGACGCAAGGGAACCGGGACCGCTCGTTCCAAGAGCAGGTCAGCGTTCCATGGCTCGGGCGGATCGATCACGACTCCATCCAGCACGGCGAAGTCGAAGGGAGCCGTGGCCGCCTTGGGCGTGGGCAGGAAGCCTCGACCCGCCGAAGACGGGTGCTCATCCACCACGCGTAGCAACGAGCCGTGCTCGTTCAGACGGCGCATGACCTCGGACACGGTCAGACCCATGTGCTCGGCCAGCAGGCGATTGCGCAGCGAGGCCACCAAGGAGGCGCTCGTGGCGTCGTAGGCTTCGATGGCCAGGTCGCATTCGGAATCCAGACCCATGGACCGGCTGCTGAAGTTGGCCGATCCAATCTTGGCCAGCGTGTCGTCCACCACCAGGATCTTGGAATGCACGGCGATGTTGGCACTGCCGGCCTCGTCACGCACCACGGGCGAGAGCAAGCGCAGGTGACCGTGGCGATCCTGTCCCTGCAAAGAGGGAAGAACCTTGGCGCGCAGGATGCCCATCGAGCTCTGCTCCATCCAGCCGGTTTCGACCGCAGGCAGGACCAGCAGGATCTGCGGCCCGTTCGCCTCGGACAATCGGGCAGCGAGCGCACGTCGCACATTGGCCGAGGTCAGGTAGGGGTTCTCCGCGTAGATCCAGCGGCGCGCGGACGCGATGGCGGCCAGGATGAGTGTCTCGATCTCCTTGATAGGTTGGGCGCCGTCGCTGCGACAGGTGCGGGCGATGGCGACGATGATGTTGCTGGCGTCCACACCCAACATGGCGGGCCAGGGGTCGTGCACGAGCGCCGAGGAAAAGGACGGAATGCGCCGGCGGTCACAGCGGGACCAACGCGAGCGCGCCAGCTCGCCCAACGCCGCGGCAGCCGGGCCGGACACCACCGCGTGCACATCATGGAACGGGTCATAGGGCTGGCCGATGGCATCGACACGGCGCGGGTCGCGGGCTTGGTGGGCGGGGGTGTCCCAGCGGTGCAACGTCAGATCGATCCCACCCACGAAGGCGACCTGGTCATCCACCACCAGGATCTTCTGGTGGTGGGAGGCGCCCGCGGGGTGATGGCCGTCCATGGCGAAGTGCAGACGCGGATGCGCGCGACCGAACTGGCTGTGCGGGCGCGGCTCGCGTTCCCAGGCATAGATGAACGAAAAGTCCCACACCAAGGCGAAGATGTGCAGCCCGGGCCGGGCACGCAGGCACTTGCACAGCAACGGCAGCAGCACGCGGTCCTCGGGCTCGGTTCGATCCGGGCGCAGCACCGTGCGGCTGTCGAGGTCCCAACCCAGAATGAAGATGGTGTGGCGGGCGGCCTCCAGGGCCGAGGCCATGGCCGCGAAGGTGGCGTCCGCGTCTTGCAGGATGGCGAGACGATGAGCCAGCACCTTCTTCCAGCATGAGACTCCGGGCACCACGAGATCGTTCGACACAGCCACCACCGATGGGACAGGGTTGCCCTATTGGATGCGGCCCCGGCCCTGGTGGGCGCCCAGCCTTCTACAAATTGATGGTCATTCCCTTGCAGAGCCGCGCCGTCGGTAGCTGATTTGTGTGTCGTTGGGCGGTTTCTTGCGAGACGATGGACAGCGCGCCATTTTCGGAGTGCTTCAGCCCTACAGGAGAAACCGTGAAACTACGAGCCCTCGCATTGTGTGGATTGCTGGCCGCGCTGGCCGTCGGGTGCCAGAAGAAGGACGCCGCCAACATCGTGTCCGTGAGCCCCAGGGGCGAGGTCAAGGAAGCCGATACCCGCCCAGGTGTGCGCATCCAGTTTGATCGGCCCGTGGTCGAGCCCCGGGATGTGGGCAAGCCCATCACCCCGTCACCCCTCTCGCTGGTCCCGGCCGTGCCCGGCACAGCCGTCTGGCTCGATCTGCAAACCCTGGTCTACACCCCCGCGCAGCGGCTGTTGCCCTCCACCCGGTATGACATTCGCCTGGACGGCAAGGCGCTGTCCGGCGCCGTGAGGCCGGTGGCCGATCTGGGCGAGGCCTTCTTCGTCCATGACCGACTGGCGGTTCGCACTGTGCGATTTCCGGAGCCCGGACCGGACTTCCAGGGGACCATGCCGGCGGTGGCGGTCGTCTTTTCGGCCGCTGTCTCGCCCGCCGAGGCCTTGCACTCCTGCCAGTTCGTCACGTCGGACGGCAAGACCCTCGGGTCCCAGTTGGCGCACCTGTCGCGTCCGGGAGACAGCAGCGACGAGACCGACGACGCGGGCAGCACGGCCAGCCTGATCCGTCTGGCCCCGACCAAGGCCTTGGAGCCCGGCGCCAGCTACGTCCTCCGCTGCGCCAAGAACATCAAGCCGGCCACCGGCAACGTGGGTTTGGCCAAGGATGAAGAGCGGCCCTTCCGCACCCATGGCGGCCTGAAGGTCGTCAAGCTCAGCCCCGAGGGTGACGACGTGGTCCCTGACGAGACCATCGTTAAGATAGAGCTATCGACCCCGGTGGCTCCCGAGCAGATCGAACAGCACGTAAGTCTCGAGGCTGCCGACGAGCCTGTGGCCGTGGGCTTCGACGCCAGCGCCAACCGCGCCACCCACTCGTGGAAGGGCAATCTGGAACCCCAGACCTACTACACGTTGAAGATCGACGGTGACCTGACCGACATCTTCGGCCAGCGCCTGGGTCAGGACGTCGAGCATCACTTTCGCGCGGGCGATGCCGGACCGCGCTTGCGCATCGATCGTGGCATCTACGCCATCGAGCGTTCCAGCGGCAAGTACGGCGTGCTGACGCGCAACTTGTCCAGCTTCCAGGTGTCTTGCGCCAAGATCGGGGAAGAGCGTCTGGTGCGCCTCTTGTCCGGGCCTATCAACTTCGATTCGTGGTACGGCCAAGACGAAAAGCCCATCGACTACAAAGAGCTGGCCAGCAAGCCGGTCAAGAAGACCATCAAGCCGGCCATCGACAAGAACAAGTGGGTGGACGCCTCGTTGGATCTGGCGGCCACCTGCGCGGGCGAGGATCTCCCGTCCGGCCCAGCGCCTTCCGGGATCTATTTGCTGGAGCTGCGCTCGAAGCACCTGAAGGAGAAAGAGGGCGAGCGTCAGCGTCGGGTGCTGGCCAACGTCACCGACCTGGGCCTGGTGGCCAAGGTCGGCGATGCCTCTTCGCTGGTCTGGGTGGTACGTCTGTCCGATGGCCAGCCGGTGGCCGACGCGACCATCAAGCTGCGCGATCTCAAGGGCAAGGTTCGCTTCTCAGGGACCAGTAACGCCGACGGTGTGCTGCAGGCACCAGGGGCCAGCAAGCTCTTGGGTGTGAAACCGCGCCCGCAGGGCACGGGCGAGGACCACGACGAGGTCTACGAGGAATGGGACCAGCGGGGCGATCGCCGCATGATCGTCACCGCGCAGGTGGGCGACGACCTGGCGGTACTGGACACCAACTGGAACAGTGGGATCCAGGTGTGGAACTTCGGCGTGCCAACCAGCGACGGGGGCGGGGCCGCCGTGCGCGTGCGCGGGTTCCTGCACTCGGACCGCGGGCTCTACCGTCCGGGCGACACCGTTCACCTGCGCGGCCTGGTGCGCTCCATCGACCTGGCGGGAAAGATGCGCGTGCCCAAAGGCCAGCAGGCGCACCTGGTGGTGGAGAACCCCAAGGGCAAGGTCTTGCTGGAAGAGGATCTCTCCCTCAGCGCGTTCGGCGGCTTTCATCGCGATCTGGTCATCGAGGACGAGGCCATCCTGGGTGACTACCGCGTGCGCGGCACCGTGATGGGGCAGACCTTTTCGGACAAATTCGCGGTCGAGGAATACCGGCCGCGCACCTTCGAGGTCAAGCTGAGCACGTCGAAGCCGTACCTGTTCGCCGGGCAAGCCATCGGCTTCCAGGTGGCCGCCGACTTCCTTTACGGCGCCCCGCTCAAGGCCGGCAAGCTGGCCTGGAGCGTGCGCAGCCGTGACCATGTCCCCAGCTTCCCCGAGTATCCGCAGTATGTGTTCCAGGACTTGCTCAAGCTTTGGGAGGAAGGCCATTACTGGGCTCGCTACGAGGAGCGCTCGTTCTCGACCCTGGTGCAGGACGGCGAGCGCAGCCTGGACGACAAGGGGCGCGCCAACGTCGTGGCCCAGGACGAGGGCAAGGATGTGTCGGGGCCTCGGGAGCTGCTCATCCAAGCCACGGTCACCGACAGCCGGGGCGAGGGTGTCACCGCCAGCAAGGCCCTGGTCATGCACCGATCCTCACTGTACCTGGGGCTGCACCCGGCCGAGTTCGTGCAGGCGGCGGGCGCGCCCTTTGCCGTGCAGGCCGTGGCGCTCTCTCCCGAGGGTAAGCGCAAGGCGGTGGAGGCGGAGCTGAGCGTGGCGCGTGAGCAGTGGGATTGCAGCCACCGCTGTACCCGTCGTGTGGAGGCGCCCGTCATTCAGCGAAAAATCGCCATCGGGGAGACGGGCGCGGCCGTCGAGACGATCGAGCTGCAGCTCCCCGGCTCGTATCAGATCCGATTGAGCGCCGATGACGGGCGTGGAAACACGGCGGTGGCCTCCGACACCATCTACGTGATCGGCAAGGGCGAGGCCTTTTGGAGTGGCGACGAGGGCGAGCGCATGACCCTGGTGGCCTCCAAGCCCAAGTACAAGAAGGGTGATGTGGCCAAGCTGATCCCGCAGGCCAACCTGCCCGGCGCGCTGTCGCTCTTGACGCTGGAGCGCGACGGGGTGATGCGATACCAGGTCAAGCGATTGGAGACCTCGGGCGAGGCCCTGGAGGTGCCCATCGAGGCGCGCTTTGCCCCCAACGTCTACGCCGGCGTGGTGCTGGTGCGCGGGCGCACCGGTCCCGGCGAAGAGGGCCGGCCCGCGTTCAAGGCCGGCCTGCTGAACCTGGACGTGGACAATGGCGATCGCCAACTGCGCGTGGTGGTGGAGACCGATCGACCCAGCTACCGTCCCGGCGACGCGGTCACCGCCAAGGTCAAGGTGGTCGGCAGCGACGACCGGCCGGTCAAGGCCGAGCTGGCGTTGGCCGTGGCCGACGAGGGCGTGTTGCAGATCGCGGGCTACAAAACACCTGACCCGCTGCCCAAGTTCTACGAGCCCTACGGTCTGGGCGTGCAGTGGTCCACCACCTGGAATCGCCTGGCCAAGCCCCCCGAGCCCTCGGACAGTGACGAGGGAGGCGAGGGCGGCGACGCCGGCGGCGAAGAGGCCGGGCGCATTCGCAGCCGCTTCATGGCCACCGCCTACTGGAATCCCGCGTTGGTCACGGGCGCCGATGGTACCGCCAAGGCGACCTTCACCGCGCCCGACAACCTGACCGCGTACCGGGTGATGGCCGTGGCCGCGGATAGCGGCGAGCGCTTCGGCTCGGGCGAGAAGCGCTTCGCCATCAACAAGCCGTTGCAGGCCATGCCGGCCCTGCCGCGCTTCCTGTCGTTGGGCGACGCGCTGTCGGCCAAGGTCATGGTCCACAACAACACCAAGGATCCCATCAAGGCGACGGTGACCGTGTTGGTGGAGGGCGCGGTCAAGCTGACGGGCGAGCCTTCGCAGATGGTGGAGGTGCCAGCCCACGCGGCCAAGCCGGTCCTCTTCCCGGTCGCCGCCAGCCTGGAAGGACAGGCGGACTTCACCTTCAAGGTCACGGGCGCCGGCCTGAACGACGCCGTCAAGAACAGCATCCCTGTGCATCGCCCCACCACCAGCGAGACCACCCTGGTGGGCGAGGGCGTGGTCAAGGGACGGGCCGAGCACCCGGTGGCCGTGCCGGCCAACATCCTGCCGGGCAAGGGTGAGCTGGAGATCGTGCTCGATCCCACCGGGCTGTCCCGTTTGGACGAGGGGCTGGCCTACCTCGTGCGCTATCCCTACGGGTGCATGGAGCAAACCACCTCCAAGGTGGTGCCCATGCTGGCGCTGTCCGAGTTGACCCAGTCGTTGGATCTGCCCGAGGTGAACCAGAGCAAGCTGCAAGGGTTCATCAAGGCGGGCTTGGCCAAGATCATGAAGCACCAGCACGACAACGGTGGCTTCGGCCTGTGGATCGGCGCCCCGGTCGAACAGCACTACACCGCCTTTGGCCTGTGGGGGCTGTCGGTGGCCAAGACCCATGGTCAAGCGGTGGATGATCCCGCCCTGGAGCTGGGGGCCCGCTGGCTGGCGCAGTCGTTGGCCAAGAACGGCGACGAGGGGCACTACTCCATGGGCGCGGATGCTTCGCGCGCCTTCGCTCTCTCCGTCCTGGCGGAGCTGCACGCTGGCCAGGTGGGCCCGGGCGCCGACGCCAACATGTTGTCGAGCTTGATGGACAAGCGGCAGAGCTTGCCGCGCTACGGACGCGCCTTCCTGGCCAGCGCGCTCCATCGATCCAAACGGGGCGAGGAGGCGCGCAAGGTGCTGGACGAGTTGGCTGCCGAGATCGGGGCGGGTACGGGTCCCGTGACCGTGGCCGAGCCCCACGAGGGGAATCTGTGGTGGTACTGGAGCTCGACGCCGCGAACCACCGCCATCGTGCTGGGTGCTTTCCTCGAGATCGCGCCCAGCCATCCCCTGGTCGACCGCCTGGCCGAGGGCCTGCTGGGCACGCGCAACCAGGGGCGCTGGGAGAACACGCAGGAGAACCTGTATTCGCTGCTGGCGCTGGCGCAACTGGCGCGCATGCGGGCCGCGGTCGCCAACGCTCAGGTAAAGATCGCCGTGGGCGGCAAGCAGGAGTTCGCCGGGACCTTGAAGGGCGCCGAGGTGCGCCGCATCCGCGTGGCCCTGGACCAGATGGGCAAGGGTCCCTTGCTGCTGGAAAACCAGGGCAGCCCCATCACCTACACGGCCCGCATCCACAGCACGCGCGCCCTGGATCCCACGCCCGTCGAGGCTGGCATCGTGGTCAAGCGCGAGTATGTGGACGCGGAGAGCGGCGCAGCCCTCACCCAGGCCAAGCTGGGCCAGGTGATCAAGGTGCGTCTGACCCTCAACTCTCCCGAGCCGCGCGCCCACGTGGCGGTGATCGATCCGCTGCCCGCAGGCCTCGAGCCGGTGCTGGATCGCTTTCAGCAGAAGGCCGAAGAAGAGACGGTCCGCTGGTGGTGGATGCGCAGCTCGACCGACTGGCAGAGCCGCCAGTTGCGCGACGATCGCGTCGAGCTGTTCACCGATCTGCTGGTCAAGGGCGAGACCAAGCACGAGTACCTGGCGCGTGCCATGAGCGAAGGCAGCTTCGACAACGGCGGCGCCTCGGCCTCGATGATGTACAAGCCCACGGTGCACGGTCGCAGCCAGGGCAGCCGCGTGGTGGTGGCCCGCTAGTCCGACATGCCGCGCGCTCGACGGATCCTGATTGTCCTGCTGGTCCCGCTGGCCCTGGTCGGGATCCTGGCAGGTCTGATCCTGCCACCCTATCCGGTCGAGCGCCTACGACCCGAGACCACGGTATCGCTGCGTCTGGTGGACCGACACGGCGAGCTGTTGCGCGACTCGCCCTTGCCCGGGCGCGGTCGTGCCACCTGGGTTTCCTTGGGCGATGTGGCGCCCGAGATCGTCGCGGCCACCTTGGCCTCCGAAGATCACCGCTTCTATGACCATCACGGCGTGGACCCTCGGGCCGTCGGGCGTGCCTTGTGGCTGGCGCTGCGTTCGGGGCGATTGCTGTCGGGCGCCTCCACCATCACCATGCAGCTTGCCCGCCTGGTCGAGCCCAGAGCGCGCGGCCTGGGCGCAAAGCTGGCCGAGATGCGCGCGGCCCTGCGGCTGGAACGTACCCTCTCCAAGCAGCAGATCCTCGAGCAGTACCTGAACCGTGCCTACTACGGCAACGGCGCGGTCGGGATCGAGCAGGCGGCGCAGCGTTACTTCGGCAAGCCAGCTCGGGCGCTCGGCCTGGCCGAGGGCGCCTTCCTGGTCACCCTGCCCAGGGCCCCCAGTGCTTACGATCCCTTCCAACATCAGGGCAGGGCCGTGGCCCGCCGCGAGCACATCTTCCAGTTGCTGCGACAACGGGGGTTGGCTTCTGCCGAAGCGATCGCGCGCGCACGTGCGACGCCACTCAATCTGGCCCGACACGAAACCAACCCCGGGCAAGCCCCGCACTTCTGCGATTACGTGCTCTCCGAGTTGTCGCCCGAGGCACGTACCAGCGGAGGCACCGTCGCTACCACATTGGATCTGACGCTGCAGAGACGGCTGGAGTGGGCGGTGGCGGCTCATGTGCGCGACCGTCGATCCTTGGGGCTGGCATCCGCCGCGGCTGTGGTCCTGGACGCAACCAGCGGCGCCGTGCGGGCCATGGTGGGCTCGCCGGACTACGCACAGCCAAGCGCCGGTCAGATCAACCTGACCACCACGCTCCGTCATCCCGGTTCGACCCTCAAGCCCTTTCTCTACGCGCTGGCCCTGGCCCAAGGCGACTCGGCCGCTACCCTGGCCTACGACGTGGTCGACGTGCCCTCCGACTATCAGCCTGGGCGGCCGGTGCGCGAGCACGGTCCCGCCCGCTACCGCGAAGCCTTGGCCGGCTCGTACAACCTGTCGGCCATTCACGTGCTGGAGAAAATCGGAGTCAACCGCTTCCTGGAGGCCCTGCGTTTGGTTGGCTTGTCGCCCCTTGCGGGAAACGCCAGCGACTATGGCCTGGGCCTGGCCCTAGGCTCGGCCAAGGTGCGCCTGCTCGACCTGACGGCGAGCTATGCCTTTCTGGTCAATGACGGGGTGGTCACGCGCGCCCACGGCGTGAACGCGGCCGTCCAATCCCAGCGCGCGTTCGAGCCCCACGTGAGCTGGCTGGTGATGGACATGTTGGCGGACCCAGAGGCGCGGCGCACGGTGTTCGGCGCGGAGCTGCCCCTCGATTTGTCCTTTCCCGTGGCCGCCAAGACCGGCACCTCGGGCGGCTTCGCCGACACCCTGACGGTGATCGCCACGCGCGAGTTCATCGTCGGCGCTTGGGCCGGCAACCCCGATGGCACGGGCACCCAAGGATCGCTTGCCATGTGGAGCGCCGCCCCCCTGGCGCGCGCCGCCCTGCTGGCCGCCGCCGACGGTCGCCGTCTGACTCTACCCCCCAAGCCCGAGGCTCTGGTGAAACGCGAAGTGTGCCGCCTGTCAGGCAAGCGCCCCGGTCCGCACTGCCCAACCAAGATGGAGATCTTCGAACCCCACACTATCCCCACCGACCCTTGCGACTGGCACATGCGCAAGAACGGCAAAGTCCAAGTTCGCTACCCTGCCGAGCTGCGAGCCTGGGCCGAGCGCACGGGGAGGGGCGTGTGAGCGCGTCGTCTGCACTTGGCGCCTGTCAGCGCGCCACGGGACAGCGGGGGACAAAGGCATCGCTTTGCTGCTCACGGCAGTGCGGGCGATGCCCTGAGGGTGGCGCCCTTGAATCGCGCTCGTGGCCCCCGCACCCTCCTTCCGGTATCGGCATCGTAAAGGCAAGCCGAGGGAAGGGGGAGCCATGAAAAAGCTGCATTTCGAAGTTAATATTCGCGCCTCTAGAAAGAGGGTCTGGGACACGATGCTGGCGCCCGACACCTATCGCAAGTGGACCAAAGCGTTTGCCGAGGGGTCCTATTATGAGGGCTCATGGAAGAAGGGGGCCAGCATCCGTTTCCTCGTACCTTCGGGGGAAGGCATGTACTCGAGGGTCGCGGAGAGCCGAGCGCACGAGTTCATACTCCTTGAGCATTTGGGCGTCTTGAAGGACGGGAAGGAGGATCCGGAGAATCCCCAGGTGAAAGAGTGGGCAGGGGCCAAAGAGGCCTACAGCTTCTTTGAAGAGAAGGGCACCACGACGGTCGCCGTCGATACTGATACCAGCGAGGAGATGGAGGACGAGTTCTTGCTGATGTGGCCCAAGGCCTTGGCGAACTTGAAAGAATTGTGTGAACAGAAGCCATAGCTCGGGGCTCGCTGGATCCGGCCATTGGGGATTGCCCCACTACGGGAGCCGTGGCTGAGAGCCGGCCTGGTTTGCGCTCGGGAGAGCCGTGGTCGAGTCGTGCGTTCGTCAGGCCACGCGCGCCGTGGCCTTGAAGAACGTGTAGCAGAAGGTTCCGTCAGGAAGGGCCGAGCGCTTGAGTTCGGCGATGCCTTCGTCCCAGTCCTCCGCACGAATCATGCCCAGGCGTAACGATGGCTCGCGCGCGCCCTCGACCATGGCTATGAACGTCTTGTTGGTGAACCCGTCGACCCAGCGCGGGCGGCTGCTGTCGCAATAGACGAAGCGCGGAGAGACCCGCACATCAGCCAAGCCAACCGCGTTGAGCAAGGGGAACAGGCGGCGCCCGATGTTGGCATCGCCACCGGCTCGGGCTTGCGCTCGCACCAGACAGTCGATGGTCCGCTGGGCCTTGTCGCCGTGAGGGTGAAAGAAGGTCGAGCCGTGATCGCCTTCGATCACGGTGAGAGTACCGCCGGGGCGCACCACGCGCATCAAGGCACGCAGGGCCTGCTCGGGCCGGGCCAGATGCTCGAGCACGAAGCACACGAAAGCGTGATCGAAGCGGGCCGCGGGGAACGGCAAATGGAACAAATCCGCCTCCAGGAATTGAGGAGGGTTGGGCGGAGACAAGCCGGCCACTGTCTCTCGTGCCATGGCCAGCGAGGAAGGCGCGCGATCGAGGCAGGTGAAGTGAGCTTGTGGGCTGCGCGCAAGCAGGTGCACGGTCTGGGCGCCCACACCGCAACCGGCCTCGAGCACGCGGCTCCCCTCAGGATAGAAGGTGTCGTGATGAAGCAGCTCGGCCAGGGTATCGGCCTGGTCGGAAAGACGCGTGGCCTCGCTGTTGCTGTAACCGTGGACATAGGAACCATCGGATCGGTCGACGCTCATCAGGGCGTCATGCCTTCCCGGAGCGCCAGGTGCAAGCCGTATCGAAGCTGTTTTC
>CAZHUY010000081.1:0-23977 GCA_964535465.1 uncultured Myxococcales bacterium | reverse complement strand
GCCGGCGCTGGCCGAGCTGGCCACGCTGCTGCTCGACTTGCCGCCTTCGCCCCCTGCCGAGGATGATGACCCGCCGCTGCCGGTTGTCCCCGCAGAGGACGTGACCGAACTAGCCGTCGAACCACCGCTCCCACCTGAGCTGTCCCCGTCCTGCGAGCTGGAACAAGCTCCGGCTGCCAACAAGGGAACTATGGCCAAGAGGCAAAGAGGGGATCTTGAGCGCATTGCAGACTCCTTCGCGCGAAAAGCCAGATCTCGAATAGAAGTTAGTAGCAGCAGCCCCGCGATATAGGTCACAGAAAAACAAACAAGTGATTTATATCCACGGCTGGTCAGGGTGGTCCGACGAGAGGGCAGCAGCGACGGAAGGGTCAGCTCACGGGGTCTCGACCAGCGCGCGCACCGTGCTCAGCAGGGCCGCGCCGCCCATCTCGACCGGGACCGAGGCGTCAAGCTCACGCAGGAACCAACGCACGGTCCACGTCAGCGAGGCGCCGGCGGCCAGTCTGGTGAGAGCGCCTTGGTTCTCGACCTCGATGTAGGAATGGGTCGGGTCGGAATACAGCTCGATCTCCGCCTCGCTGGGTGCGGCTTGTGTCGGGGGGATGTCGCCAAAGGCCTTCACGAACAAAAGACCGTCGCGGGCGTGGGCAAGCCAGCCCTCGCTTCCGTCGGCGAAGACCTTCGCCTCGCCGGTGACCACGCTGGCGTCGTAGGCCAGCCAGGCCACCCCACCCCCGGACAGCTCCACAGGCAGCAGGGGCTGCGAACCCTTGCTGGGAGCACCTTCCCCCATGGGGAAGAAGGTCAGGCCACCCGCCGCCACTCGGCTGATCTCCCAAGGCGCGACCGAGCGGCTTCGGGTGGCGCGGTTGTCGATGCTGTACTCGATGCTGACCACGCCGGCCACGCCATCCACGGTGAACCTCTTGCTGACCGACAGCCCCAGCCCGCTGGCCGTGGCGCCCTTCAAGACCAGGGTGGCCCCGACCAGCATCGCGGTGTACGCGCCCGAGTCGATCTCCGTCGGGGGAGGCCACGACCAATCGCTTTGCGGGCTCGGCCAGAAGGTCGAGCCCCAATTGTTGTCGTCGGCGTTGCGGGCGGCGGTCAGGATGTTGCGCCCGCCCAGCGAGAAGGTGACGATGCGCGCGCCCTGGGCGGCGTCGACCGCGAAGACGGTGTCGCCGAAGCGAAAGCTGTACACGGTGCCGCTGACCGTGGGCACCACCAGGTTGGTGGGCGTATCGCCGCCGCTGTCGGGGAGCCGGTCGGGTGAGGAGTCGCGCCGCGGGCCCTCGGAGAGCGCGCCGTCCCGAAGAGCACCGTCGCGCACCTCCTGGCCACGGCCGTCACGGGTATCCACGGAGACGTCGGGTTCGGCTCCATCGCCGGCATCGGGGTCGGGCGCCGGGGTATCGAACTCGACCGTGGGAGCATCGACCACCGGCCGGTCGGGCGGAGGGAGCGAGACGTCTTGGCCCCGATCCGCCGAGAGGCTCGCGTCCGCGACCTCGATGCCGCCTTCGCGCACCGATGCCATCTCGGTGGCAGCGTCGGCCCGTGCCCCTTGATCGGCCTCGGCGTCGTGGCGGCTGGCCGTGTCCAGGGAGAGGATCGCCCCGTCGGGGCTCGCCTCGGGCCTCGATGGGCTGGAGCTGTCGCACCCTGCGGCCCACGCTGCGGCCACCAGGGCGGCAGGAATCCATGCAGAGATGCGCATGCGACGCCAGCATATCCCCGCGCGCAGGAGAAGGGTTACTGGTTTGTTCCATCAGCCGCGTGGTGTGACAGGCGCCCGACCCTGCACCGGTCGCCGAATCAGTCCAATTGTCCCAGCACGGACTGGCAGGCCTCGGGCATCGAGGGGGCGTTCTCGCCCGGGGCGCCGCGTATGCCAGCGGTGGCGCGGGAGTCCGTGGAAAACCACCAATCGAGGTTGTCGCAACCGTCGCCCACGGGCAGGGGTTGACCGTCGGTGCAGTCGGGGTTGTCGGCCGGACAGCGCAGGCGCACGTGCAGGTGATCCTGGTGCCCCCACCACGGTCGCACCTTCTGCAGCCAGGGGCCGCGCCGGGCCGAGTCCTGGCAGAGCGCGCGTTTGATGGCGGGGTTCACGAAGACACGATCCACCGCGGGATCGGAAGCCGCGCTTTCGATCAGGCGCGCCACCTTGGGCGTCCATGTGCGCAACATTTTGTGGGTGCGCAGGTCCGCGACCGAGGGCGCGGGCGGGGCGGGCGTTTTGCCCGGCGTCCAAGGCTTGGCGGGCGGCCCGTACCACAGGTCCACGTCCAATCCGTTCTGGTGACTGCGGTGACCAGTGGGCGTCGGCCCGCCCCGGGGCTGGCCCAGATCACCGACGTACAAGGGGCCCAGCTTCTGCCGACGGGCGTGCGTGGCCAGGCCGCGCAGATAGGCCACCAGGGCGGGGTGGCCAAATTGACGGTGCCGTTCGGGGCGAACCACATGCCAGCCCGCGCCCCGCAAGGGCATTTCGACCGCGCCTTGGATGCACCCCGCACCCGGTCGCCCAATGGCGCGCGCCGGCCCGTCATGGGGGGCGACGACACGCGACCAACGTGGATCGAAGCGAGGCTTGGCAACGCCGGCCGCGTTCGTGGTCCCGGCATCGGGACCCGCGTCGACCTCGACCGCCATTGCAAGGAGAAGGATCAGCCACCCCATCGAAAACCCCACTCTGCACGCAGGACTCGCATCATGCCAGTTCGGATGCCCACCTCCTGTCGTTCTTTGCGGAAAGTGGTAGCCTTTCAGGCACGACGTCGCTGGTCTTGGTCATCGTCCACCATGAAACGCAGTGGTAGCGCAACCGACCCCCTCTGGTACAAGGACGCCATCATCTACGAGGTTGCGGTCAAGTCCTTCTTCGACAGCAACCAGGATGGGGTGGGCGACTTCGCCGGACTGACGCAGAAGCTCGACTATCTGCAGGACCTGGGCGTCACCTGTCTTTGGCTGTTGCCGTTCTTTCCCTCGCCCCTGCGCGACGACGGCTATGACATCTCCGACTACTGCAACGTGCATCCAGCCTACGGAACCCTGGATGACTTTCGCACTTTCCTGGACGAAGCCCACGAACGCGGCCTGCAGGTGATGATCGAGCTGGTGGTCAATCACACCTCGGACCAACACCCGTGGTTCCAGGCCGCGCGGCAAGCCCCGCCTGGCTCGCCCGAACGCAACTTCTACGTGTGGAGCGACGACGACCGCAAGTTTGGGGACGCCCGCATCATCTTCGTCGACACCGAGAAATCCAACTGGACCTGGGATCCGGTGGCCAAGGCGTACTACTGGCACCGCTTCTTCTCCCACCAGCCCGACCTGAACTTCGACAACCCCGAGGTGCTGCACGAGGTGCTGCGCTCCATGCGCTTCTGGTTGGACATGGGCGTGGATGCCTTGCGACTCGACGCCATACCCTACCTGGTCGAGCGCGAGGGCACCTCGTGCGAGAACCTGCCCGAGACCCACGATGTCATCCGCAAGATCCGAGCGGCCCTCGACGAACGCTACGCCAATCGCATGATGCTGGCCGAGGCCAACCAGCAGCCCGCGCAGGTGCTCGACTATTTCGGCGACGAAGACGAATGCCACGTGGCCTTCCACTTTCCCCTGATGCCCAGGTTGTTCATGGGCCTGCGCCTGGAGGACCGGCAGCCCATCGTCGACGTGATGGCGGAGACACCCGAGATTCCGCCTGGTTGTCAGTGGGGACTGTTCCTGCGCAACCACGATGAGCTGACCCTGGAAATGGTCAGCGATCGCGAACGCGACTACATGTACCTGGCGTACAGCATGGATCCGCGCATGCGGGTCAACGTGGGCATCCGGCGTCGCCTGGCCCCGCTGATGGAGAACAACCGCCGGCGCATCGAGCTGCTCAACAGCATTCTGCTGTCGTTCCCGGGCACGCCCATCCTCTATTACGGCGACGAGATCGGCATGGGCGACAACATCTACCTCGGCGACCGCAACGGCGTGCGCACCCCCATGCAGTGGAGCGGCGATCGCAACGGCGGGTTTTCGCGCGCGGCGCCCGAGCGCCTGTACAGCCCGGTGGTGCTCGATCCGGTGTTCGGCTATCCCTCGATCAACGTCGAGGCGCAACTCTCGGATTCATCCTCGATGCTGCACTGGATGCGCAACATGATCGGCCTGCGCAAGCTGTTCAAGGTGTTCGGGCGCGGCGGCATCGAGTTCCTGCGCCCGGCGAACCGCAAGATCCTGGCCTATCTGCGCACCTCCGAGAAAGAGCAGATCCTGTGCGTGGCCAACCTCTCGCGCTTCGCCCAACCGGTCGAATTGGATTTGGCCCGCTTCGAGGGCATGGTGCCGGTGGAGATGATGGGCTACGTGGAGTTTCCGCCCATCCGCAGCGCCCCCTATCCCCTGACCGTAGGGCCCTATGGCTCGCTGTGGTTCGAGCTGCAGGCCCGGCCGGCCCCCGTGTTGCGCGACATGGACGGCGAGCCGGGCGAACCGGTGCTGGCCTCACCCCGGCTGCGCGAGGCGATCGATCTGTCGACCGCCGAGGGTTTTGAACGCATCCTGTCGACCTTCATCACCCGGCAACGCTGGTTCAACGCCAACTCGCGCACCGTCGAGTTCATGAGCGTGCTGGACCTGGCCGAGGTGCCCGGAATGAACGCCGCCCTCTTGCTGGTCGAGGTTCGCTATGCCCATGGCGATCGCGAGACTTACTTCGTGCCCCTGGTCAACGTGCCCGCCGATCGCATCCGCGGCCTGCGCGAGCAAAACCCGGAAGCCTTCTTCGCCGCTTGCCAGGGCGGGCAGGGGGCCTTCTTCGATGGTTCGGTGGACGAGGCGTTCAGCCAGTGGCTGCTGGGGGTGATCGAAGGCGAACGCGACGTGACCCTGGACAAGGTGCGGCTGCGGGGCACGGCCGGCCCGTTGCTTGCGGAGCTACACCCCGACCGTGGCGAAGCCTTGCCGCCCAGCCGCTACGCCGCCGAGAGGAGCAGCTCGTCGATCCGCTTCGGCGAACGGCTCATGCTCAAGCTCTTCCGCCATCCCACCTCCGGGCCCCGTCCGGATTGCGAGATGACCCGCTACCTATCCGAGCAATGCGGGTTCGCGCATGTCCCCAAGTTCGCCGGGACGCTGGATCTGGTGGGGAGCGGTGGCATGGCCTACACCATCGGCATGCTGGAAGAGTTGGTGGAGAACCAAGGGGATGTGTGGACCTGGTCCCTGGAGGAGCTGCGGCGCTTCTTCGAAGATCACACGGTGGGGACTGCGCCAGCCGCCGTCACCGAGTCACTGAGCCGTTCGGTGCTGTCGTTGTCGGAAGAGCCCCTGCCCGCCGAGGCCATCAACCACCTGGGGCTTTACCTGGAGGCCGCGGCCATCATGGGTCGACGCACGGCCGAGATGCACCTGGCCTTGGCCAGGGACAGCGACGATCCCGCGTTCCGTCCCCAGCCCCTGCCATCATCCGAGCTGGCGGGCATGGCCACTCAGTCCCTTGCGCAGGCCTTGAAGGTGCTGACCAGCCTGAAATCCCGTCTGGCCGCGCTGCCCGACGATCAAGTCGAGCTGGTGGGCTTGCTGTTGGCCAAGCGGCGCCGCGTGTTCGAGTTCTTCCATCGTCTCGAGGAGACCAGCGTCGAGCTGCAGCGGACGCGGGTTCACGGGAATCTGCACCTTGGGCAAATCCTGCGCAGCCGCAACGACTTCGTCATCGTGGGGTTCAAGGGCGAGGCGGGCACGACGGAGGAGCGTCGTTCGATGCAGTCACCCTTGCGCGACGTCGCGGGCATTCTGCGATCCTTCAGCTACGCCTGCGGGGCGGCCCTGTCGATCCACCTGACACGGCGGCCCCAGGACGCCGATACGCTGGAGCCCTGGGCCAACTTCTGGGCGCGCTTCGCCTCGGCTTCGTTCTTGGCCAGCTACCGCACCATGGCTGCCGGCGCGGCCTTCTTGCCCACCGACAGCGCCGACCTGGGTCATGTGCTCAACGCCTTCATGGTGGACAAGGCGCTCTCCGAGCTCAGTTACGACCTGCAGAACCGACCCACCTGGGCCAGGATCCCCTTGCTCGGACTCCTGGCTCTGGTACGAGAACCCGTGGGTGAGAGATAACCAGTGCACGACGTGACCAGCGCCCCGACGGAAACAACCGTTGCCACTGCCCCCGCCAGCAAGGCGGAGATCGTGGTCGGGGTCGCCACCCACAACCACGGGGCCACGGTCGCCCCCCTGGTGCGCGCGGCGCAGGCCGGCTTGGCCGCGGCATTCAAGGATGTGCCCAGCCAGGTGGTGATCGTGGATGCCGGCTCCAGCGACAACACACGCCAGCAGGTGAACGGGGTCCGCGGTGAATGTCCCTCCCTGGTCGAGCTGTCGGTGATCCCCGGCGGCGTGGGCGCGACCACCGACGAGCCCTTTGCCTTGCGGCGCATCCTGCAGTTCGCGGCCGAAGGGCAGGTGCGCGCCTGCGTGGTGCTCGACGCCGGTCTGACCAGCGTGACACCCGATTGGATCGGGCGCCTGGCGCGACCGATCATCGAGGAACAGTTCGACCTGGTCACGCCCTTCCCGGCCCGCCACAAGCTGGACGGGGCCATCACCAGCGGCATCGTGTATCCCCTGACCCGGGCGCTCTACGGCAAGCGTCTCCGTCAACCCTTGGGCAGCGTGTACGCGTTGTCGGGCCGGCTGGTGGCTCACCTGCTCGGCAGACAGGTGTGGAACATCGATGCCGACCTGCTGGCCACCGACACGCGCGTGGCCAGCGAGGCCCTGTGCCACGGATTCTCCGTGTGCCAGGCCTTCATCGGCCCGGCCGAGCACGCCGCGGGCGGTCCCGCACTCGACCTCAGCAACATCCTGGCCCAGGTGCTGACCTCCGTCTTCGACGAGATGAACCGCAACGCCTCGTACTGGCAGCGCGTGCGCGCGTCCGAGCCGGTGCGCTGGTTCGGCAACCCGGTGGGCGTGCACGACGATGCCGCACCCGTGGACACCGCGCGCATGTGGGAGTCGTTCCGTCTGGGCTGCCGCACCTTGCACGAGATTTGGGCCACGGTGTTGCCCCCCGCGGCCCTGCTGGCCTTCAAGTATCTGGCGCGCGAAGAGGTGTCCAAGGCGGTCATGCCCGACGACCTGTGGGCGCGCACCATCTACGACTTCGCCTTGGGCCATCGTCTGCACGTCATGAACCGCAGCCACCTGCTGCGCGCCCTGACCCCGCTTTACCTGGGATGGCTGGCGGGCTTTGCCGAAAAAATGTCGACGGCGCATCCGCACGACGTGGAACGACGGGTGCAAGAGCTCGCGGCGGTCTACGAAAACCAGAAGCCCTATCTCATCTCGCGATGGCGTTGGCCTGACCGTTTCACTCCTTAGACTCGTTACTCCTTCACCCGAAAAGAAGGGAGATCTCCATGTGGGCGCAAATCAAACAGGCGTTGATCAGTGCAAGCGACCGTGTGCTGGTGGGTGTCGCCAGTTTCCTGCCCGGTCTCATTGCCTTGGTCTTGGCGGTGTTGTTGTCTTCCTTGCTGGGCTGGTTGCTGGGCTTGCTGACCGGCTTGATCCTGCGCGCGCTGGACTTCGACCGGCGACTGCCCAAGTGGGGGATGATCGGTCTGGCTGATTGGTCGCCCAAGAACAGCCCCACGCTGCTGGTGCGCAAGGCCGTGACGTGGACCGTGGTGGTGTTCGGCTGGCTGGTCGGCCTGACCGCCTTTGGGGCTGGGTTCACGCCGCAATTGATTCCCCGCGTGGTCGAATCGATGCCCAACCTGGGCACCGCCATCGTCTTGATCATCCTGGGCGTGCTGTTGTCGCGCTTTCTCGCCCGGGCGGTGCTCATCAGTGCCGTCAACATGCAGATTCAATACGCGCGCCTGCTCAGCATGACGACCAAATGGCTGATCCTGGTGTTCGCCGGGGCCATGGCGCTGGACCATCTGCGCGTGGCCGCCGACATCGTGCGCTTGGGCTTCGCCATCCTGTTCGGCGGCATCGTGCTGGCCTTGGCCCTGGCGGTGGGGATGGGCTCGAAGGACATGGTCAGCCGTTCGTGGGATCGCCAGATCCAGGACAAAAAGGATCCGACCGACGATGTCCTGAAGCACCTGTAGCACCCGTTCCCGGGTGCTAGCCTGCCCTGGTCATGAGTTCGCCGCTGACCTTGCACGAGCGTTTTCCTGGCACCCGCACCCTGGCGCATGTGCCGCTGGGCTGCTGGCCCACACCGCTGCGCGGCGCGCCCGCCTTGACCCGTGCCCTGGGGTTGCATGCGCTCTTCATCAAACACGACGACGTCTCGGGGCTGGCCTACGGCGGGAACAAGGTGCGCAAGCTGGAGTTCCTGCTGGGTCAGGCCTTGGCCGAGAAGCGGCGCTCGCTCATCACGTTCGGTGCCACCGGCTCGAACCACGTACGCGCCACGGCGGTCTACGGCGCTCAGCTCGGCCTGCGCGTGCACGCGGTCCTGACTCCGCAACCCGAAACGTCGTATTCGGCCGCCAACCTGCAGGCCAACCGAGATGCGGGCGCCGTCATTCACATGGTGGATTCGTACGGCGCGGCCCTGACCCGCGGGACCGAGCTGCGCGAGCAGTTGACCCGCGAGCAAGGCAGCGAGCCCGCGGTGATTCCCTTTGGCGGCAGCGACGCCCGCGGCACCCTCGGCTTCATCAACGCCGCCTTCGAGCTGGCCAGTCAAGTCGCCGACGGGCTGTTACCCCAGCCTGATTGCATCTACCTGCCCTATGGATCGACGGGGACCGGCGCGGGTCTGGCCTTGGGACTGGCGGCCCTGGGCCTGCGCACGCGCGTGGTCGGGGTGCGCGTGGTGCCGACCGAGGCCACCAACCCGGTGCGCACGGCGCGTATCATGAACGAGGCCGCCGCCCTGCTGCGCGAGGCGGACACGGGGTTTCCTTCGGTGTCGGCCACCGACGCTACCCTGGTCATCCGCGAGGGATTCCTAGGCGAGGGCTACGCCGTGCCCACGCCCGAGAGCCAGGCCGCGGTGGCGCTGGCTGCGGCGCATGGCCTGCACCTGGAGACCACGTACACTGGCCGCGCCCTGGCCGCGCTGACAGCGGACGCCGACAGTCTCGCAGGTCAGACCGTGCTCTTCTGGAACACCTACAATTCGCGTGGTCATTGACCCGCCGGCTGCACCATGCGACTCATACTTGGCTGGTAGGGAGAACCATGAAAAACATCAAGCGCATGTCTCGTTCGGGGTGTCTGCTCATCGCCGTCGTCTTGGCCACCGCCGCCGGCTGTGGTCGAGGGTCGAAAGCCAATTTCGATCTGACGGGGACCGAGGGCAAGGTGATCTACGAATCGGAAAAGGCGTTTACCGGGACCGTGGTGGCGGATCGCTACCGCATCTACAACAACCCGTGGAACGCCAACGCCAGCGGCGGCTCGTACCGCCAGAAGGTCTACGTCAAGGAGCTCGACGGCAAGCCCATCTTCGGCTGGGCCTGGCGCTGGTGGGACAGCAAGGGCGCCGTGGTCAGCTATCCCGAGATTCAGGTGGGCGACAGCCCCTGGACCGGGTTGGTGTCGGAGAACTCCGGGTTCCCCTTCCGCATCGGAACCAAGAAGATGACGGTCGAGTACGACATCGAGATGAAGGCCTCGGGGCAGTACAACGTGGCCTTCGAGTTCTGGACCATCAGCTCGCCGCCGGCCCACAAGAACAAGATCGTCCACGAGGTGATGATCTGGGTGGATCAACGACGGTTGGGGCCCGCCGGCTCGCTGGTGGCCAGCGCGCCCATCGGGGGCCACAACTGGCGTGTCTTCCGCGGCGGCACCCACGGCGATGCCTCGGGCAACAACTCGAACACCTGGACCATCATCTCGCTGGTGGCCGAGAAGCCCATCCTGCACGGCCCCTTGGACATCAACGCCATCATCGACTACCTGGTGCAGGCCCGCTTGCTCGACAAGAACCTGTACGTGGCCTGCCTGGAGCTGGGTAACGAGATCTCGTCCGGCTCGGGCAAGACCGAAGTGCGCAACTACAACGTGCGCCTGGAGTAGACACCCCCGTTGCCCAAGCGACACGCATACCGCGCCGGCGACTGGCACAGCGTCGCGCTTCGCTTGGACGAAATCATCAGCGCCTCGAGCGGCGAGGACGCCTTCGAGGAGGCGCTCAAGCTGCTGGTGGCCAAACTGGCGCACGAGCGCGGCGAGCTCGGCCAGGGATTTCTCGACGACGAAGCTCGCGTGCTGGAGCAGGGCAACCGCTTGCTTCGGCAGGCGGCCGGGCACGGTTTGATCGAGCCGGACGCGAAACTTCATCTGCGCGCGCCCGAGCTCGTTCGGTGCGCGGACGTGTTGCGCTCGGTGCGCCTGCTCGATCAGGACCTGGTGGGTTTGGACGCCATCTTCGAGTTCATGGTGAACAAGGCGGCCAAGGGACAGAAGGGGCAGTACTTCACCCCGCGCCACGTGGTCGCCGAGGTGGTGCGCATGCTGCAGCCGAGCGCGCGCCAATGGGTGGCGGATCCGGCGTGCGGCTCGGGCGGGTTTCTGCGCCACGCGCTGCTCGCGGCCCCGGGTTGTCGCGTGTGGGGCTTCGATCAGGATGCGCGGGCCGTGCGCGTGGCCCGGGTCATGCTGGCCGCCACCGGAAAGGATGGATCGCAGGTCACACGCGCCGACAGCCTGGCCCTCGACGGGGCTGACAGCATCGAGAGCCTGATGCGGGCCCACACCCTGAAATTCCGCGGCTTCGACATGATCCTCACCAACCCGCCCTTTGCCGGCGACGTGGGCGCGCTGCCGGGTTACCAGTTGACACGCGGCAAACGGGTCGAGCGCGACGTGCTCTTCGTCGAACGCTGCGTGGGCCTGCTGCGGCCCGGGGGCCGACTGGCCATGGTCTTGCCCCACAACAAGCTGGGCGGGCAAGCCTGGACGTATTTGCGTAAATGGCTGGTCGAGCGCCTGCGCGTGGTGGCGGTGCTGGGCCTGGGCCGCAACACCTTCCAACCCCACACCGGTCAAAAGGCCTGCGTGCTCATCGGCCAGAAGCGTGCCCGTCCCATGGCCGCGGCCCCCGACGAGGAAATCTTGTTCTTCATCAGCGAGCGCGATGGCAAGGATGCGCGCGGCCGGCTCGCTTGCGCGCCCGACGGCAGGGTCCTCCACGATCTGGCCGAGGCCACGCCCTTGGTGCGCGCCCGCTTCGATCTACTGACGGGGGAGGCCTAGCCATGGGCATGTCCGTGCTACGGCGGCTGGGCGACCTGGGCGATGACCTGATCCTGGCGCCCGAGCGCTACCACCCGAGCCGCACCGTCGCCATCGCCTCACGACGCTGCCTGGCCGACCTGGTGGACGTGCTGACCCAGAACGCGCCGGCGCCGTCCATGATGGGAAAGCCCGTGCTGGTGCTCGACACCAGCCACGCCCATGAGGGCTTCGTTCTCTGTCGTCATGATCCCGTCCCCGCCACGAACATGGGCAGCGCCAAGCGCCGCATCCAGCCCGGCGACGTGATCATCTCGCGTCTGCGCCCCTACCTGCGCCAGGTGGCCTTCATCGATGCGCCGCTCTTTCGACAGGTTCCCGGCGGCAACCACGTGGTGGCCAGCACCGAGTTCTTCGTGCTGCGCGACCGCGATGATTTCCCTGCCGCCGCGCTGGTGCCCTTTCTCCTCTCCGCCCCGGTGCAATCCGCGCTGGCCGCCGGCCAAGAGGGCGGCCATCACCCGCGCTTTTCCTTCGATCTCCTGGCCTCGCTGCGCGTTCCCGACCGCCTGGTGGCCCAAGCCACCCCCATCGCCCGCCGCGTACGCACCCTGGCCCAACGCCTGCGCCGCTCGTGGCACGAGAACCGCAGCCTCATCGAGGAAGCGCAGACTCTCCTCGACCCATAGGCGACCCGCTGCTAGCGGAGGGCGGCGCGCAGCGCTTCGGGATCCGTCACGCTGACCATGAGCTGCCTCAGGCGCACGGGGATCCCTGTCATGCGGGCCCGCTGCACGGGATCGAGGTCGATGACCACGATGCCCTCGCCCGCTCCATTGACCAGCCAGCGCCCGCCCCAGCCGTGCGCGCCACGGCTGATCGGGTGCTTGTCGAGCAGCGACGTCTTGGCCACCGCGGCCACGGGGAACTTGGCGCGAAAGGCCCAACCCATGCGCACCACCACCTGGCCATCCTCCACCTCGACATACGAGGTCGAGGGCGGCACGAGCAGCACCGAGGAGACCAGGCTGTAGGGGAAATCGAAGCGTATGGGAAAGCGCTTGGCCATGGTGGAAGCCTACGCCATGGCGCTGGGCTTGTCGCCCGTCCGCCGGAGCGCGTTCGAGCTCCAGTCACCCCGGCGTCGGCGCGGCCGGCTTGAGTGTCACCAGCGTCGCGCCCCAGCCACCGCCACCCTCACCGGCCAGCACGTAGCTTTCGACCTCGGGCAGGCGGGACAGGACCGCGTGGACCTGCCGGCGCAGGTTGCCGGTGCCCTTGCCGTGCACGATGCGCACCTGCAAGATGCCGCGGGCCTGGCACTCGCGCAGGTACTCGGGCACCAGCTCTTTCACCTCGCGCGGGGCAAAGGTGTGCAGATCCAGCGTGCCGTCGATGGGGATCGCGATCTCGTCGTCTTGCTCGGGGCGAGACATGGCTCGCTGAGGCGAGCGGCCCGGTGCGCGGACCGCTCGCTTCGAACTACGGGTTGATGGTGATGAGGCACTCGTCGCAGTAGGAGCCGCCGTCGCACTGCTCGTTCCACTGCTCCTCGATGGTGCCGTTGCCGCAGTAGGGGGCTACCTCGCAGAAGTTGGTGCACAGGTTGGGACCGTAGGCGGTCGCCTTGGGCACGTTGTTGGCCTTGCCCTTGTCGCACTGCTCGGGCCCGCTCTTGACGCCGTCGCCACAGTAGGGGGCCAGCTTGCACTCCGGGGTGCACGTCCCGTACGCGCCGGTGTTCTTCTCCTTGCCGTTGTCGCACTCCTCGAGGCCGTTGACCAGGCCGTCGCCGCAGTCCGGGCCTGGCATGCAGGTGTCCGTGCAATGTCCGTAGCCCGAGCCGTTCTCCGAGCCCTCGTCGCACTTCTCGGGGCCATTGACGATGCCATCACCGCAGTAAGGGGCGATCTTGCAGTTCGGTCCGCACACCTTGCTCGCGCCACCGTAGGTCGCCAGGTTCTTGCCGTCGTCGCACTCTTCCTGCGGGTTCTGCGGCTTGCCGTCGCCGCAGTAGGGGGCCAGCGAGCAGTCCGCGTTGCACGTCCCGTATTCGCCGGTGTTCTTCTCCTTGCCAAGGTCGCACACCTCGCCGTACGTGGCGACGCCATCGCCACACACGGGCTTGCAGGTGCTGCGGGGGGCGTTGAACCCGCTGATGGTCAGCCGGTAGTTCGAGTTGGTGATGTGGCGCTCGGCCTGGAACACGACGATCTCGTAGATCTTGCCCTTCTCCATGCCGAAGTTGTCGGTCACGTCGGTGCAGTTGGCGGGCGCCGGCGTGTCGCACACGTCTTGCCCGGCGCAGTCCGGCTTCGTGTTGTCCACGCAGTAGCTCGAAGGCGTGGTGTCCTTGCCCAGGGTCAGGATGCCGCGCAGCTCTTTGTGGATGCCGCCCAGGTCGACCGAGAGGTGGCCGTTGACGAAGACCCACACGTCGTCGTCGCCACGGAACTCGAGCCGCTCGCCGCCGGTGTATTCGAACCAGTAACGAACTTCGCTGGTGAAACCGAAATTATGGTCGGTGTCGGTGTACGTGATGTTGCCGAAACCCTTGCCATCCACGGGGAAGAACTTCGGGTTGTAGTAGAAGTACTTGCCGGGGGCGTCCTGGGACTGGGTCAACTCGAGCGTGGACTCGATGGTGATGCGGCTGACCGCCGGGTTGGCCGCGTCCTTGGCGGCATCGCCCGTGGCGTTGGGATCGTCGGTGTACCACTGGGCGAAAGCCTCCGCGATCTCCTCGGCCGTGGTGAGCGAAGCTGCGCCATTGGAGGCCTTGGGATAGAAGGTGTCGCTGTTGGCATCGGTCATCTGCGTGCCCGAGGTCGCCTGGGCCGGCCCGTCCATGGTGGAAGGCCGGGTCAGGGCCTCCCCTGTCGAGCTGAGGCCCACGAAAGCAGGGTTGTAGACCGGCTTGCCATTGTCACCGATAGCGGGCAGGGCGATGCCAGGCAGGCGTCGATCGGCGGCTGGCTCCACCTCGAACTGGGGGTGCTTCCAGGTGAAGTCGCGGTACACGATGGGCAGGACCAGCTTGTCGCCGAGGGTGGGCGCCGATTCGGTGCAGACATACCCGTCTTCGACCGCGCACTTGGCTGAGCAGCCGTCGCCGTCCTGGGTGTTGCCGTCGTCGCATTCCTCGTCGGGCATCTTGATGCCGTCGCCGCACACCGAGAAGCACTGGTAGAGCTTGGTGGTGTCCTTCTCGGCGTAACCGCACTTGGGCTCGTTCGTGCACTCGGGCGTGCATCCGTCGAAGGGACGCGTGTTGCCGTCATCGCACTGTTCCAGGCCTTCCGCCTGTCCGTCCCCGCACGTCGTCTTGTAGCACTTGGTCGTTTCCAGATCCTTGCGCCATTGATTGGGGCCGCACCCCCATCCCAGCTCGACGGTGCACTTGGCGCTGCAGCCATCGCCGTCGGCGGAGTTGCCGTCATCGCAGCGCTCGTCGCCGGCCAGGATGCCGTCGCCGCACTTCTCGGCCAGGCAGGGAGCCTTGGGGATGGGGCAGGACCAGCCACCTTCGACCTGGCACTTGTCGCTGCAGCCATCCTTGGCTCTGTTGTTGCCGTCGTCGCACGTCTCTTCGCCGCTGATGATCCCGTCACTGCACACCACCGTCGAGACGCAGGGCTCGCCAGGGGTCGGGCAGGTGTAGTTGGGCTCGATCAGGCACTTGTCGCTGCAACCATCGCCGCCCTCGCCGTTGCCGTCGTCGCAGGTCTCGAGCAGGCTCAGCTCGACGGCCCCGTCACCACAGAAGGGGAGCACGATGCACGGCTGCCCCGGCTGGGGGCAAACGTAGTGCGGTTCGAGCTGGCACACGGCGCTGCACCCGTCTTCAGGGGCGACGTTGGTATCATCGCATTGCTCGCCGAAATCGACCGAGCCGTCCCCGCACACGCCCGGGGTGACCGAGGCCACGCACGGCCTGCCGGGAGTGGGGCAAGTCCAGCCGACTTCGACCAGGCAAGTGGACGAGCAGCCATCGCCGTCCTTGGGATTGCCGTCGTCGCACGCCTCGCTCTTCTCGATCTTGCCGCTGCCGCATCCGGTTTCCGCGCTCTTGATGCAGGGCTTGCCCGCTTCGGGGCAGTACCAGCCGGGCTCGACGGTGCAGATACCAGAGCACCCATCGCCCGGGGTGGTGTTGTGGTCATCGCACTCCTCGCCGATTTGCTTGAGTCCGTTGCCGCAGGCGATCTCGTCGGGGACATCGGGACAGGTGCTGCCGACACACACCCCGGCCTCGGGCTTGGTGGGCACCGCTCTTTCCATCGAAGCGTCCCTGATCTGGGGAATGATGGGGGGCACGTCCCACTTCGTGGGTGGGGGCACATCGCCCAACGCATCCAGCTTGGGCGGGGCGGTCTCGCCGCCGCCACCCACGGGACCCTGGCAACCCAGGGACATCGTCAGCAAGGCCATCGGTACGATGGCGGCTGCCCTGAGCATCGATGATCGGCGTGATCTCGTGCCGGGCAACCCTGGTTCGTGGGTCATGGAATACGTGAAGCGAGGGTCACTGCTCATATGTACGCTCCTCGAAGAGAGGCTGGGATCGACACCAGCCACCGCGCATGCTGTAAGATGTAATGGCTACGGGCCATTGTCGACGGACAAACCCGAATTGGCAACCGTCTGACCCGCGGAAAAGCAAACCTGTAGTGTGCCCAGCCATGCGAATCGGGCGGGGCGAAGGTGACGTCAGTGTATCGCGGCGTGTCGCCTCGCGCCGATGCGCCCCCGGCACCGCCCGATGGGCGATCAGGGAGCAGGGGGCACGTAGACCGCGTTCGCGTTGCATGGCGGGCCGCCCGCTCCGCACTTTTCTATCTTGCAGGCGAGCGCCCCGACCTGGCAGCCAATGCTGCACCCCCCGCCGGTGCAGTCACGAATGGTACATTTGGCACCCTTGGCGCACTGGATCTGGCACCCGGTGGAGCAGGAATCGATGACACAGGTGGAGCCAGAGGCGCAGTGCTGGATGTTGCAGCCGGCATCGCAGGTTCCGATGGTGCACGTGCTCCCCGCCCCGCAGGTCGTGATGTTGCAGCCCCTGGCGCAAGCCTTCAGATTGCAGGTCGCGTTGGAACCCGAGCAGTCGATGCCGCAACCACCGCCAGCGCCGTCGATGCCACAGGCATCGATGCTGCAGGTGTTGCCGTCGCCGCAGGGCTTGATGGCGCAGTTGCCCCCGGAACACGACTCGATCCGACACGAGGACCCTTGAGCACTGCAGTCCGCCTGGCACTCCCCTTCGCAGCCGGTGATCGTGCAATTCGCGCTCTTGCAGCCGACCGAGCAGCCTCCCCGGCATTCCAGGTCGCACGTGGTGTTCTCCTCGCAGGTGGTGTTGCACCGTCCCGTGAGGCAGCTCAGCGTGCAAGCCTGAGCCGCGGAGCGGCAGGCCAACTCGCAGGGGTCGTGGGTGACCGGATCGGCGGTGGGGGCGCAGGTGCAGCTCGCACCGCTGCAGGAGCACGTCGAGGTTGGAGTCGAAGGAGGGATACACGCCACGGCCGCGCTGCCGCCCGTCGAGACACTCCCGCCCGCGGCGGTGCTGCCACCAACGACGGTGCTCCCCCCCAAGGCCGAGCCCCCCGCCGTACCCCCCTGGGCCGTGGTACCGGCGAGGGCCGAGGTGCCGCCACCTGCGCTGCCCCCGACCACCAAGGTGGCGGAGGTGCCGCCCTGGCCAGCCGTCCCCGAGACGGCGGAGGTGCCGCCCTGGCCAGCCGTCCCCGAGACGGCGGAGGTACCGCCCTGGCCGGCCGTTCCCGAGACAGCGGAGGTGCCACCCTGGCCGGCCGTTCCCGAGGCTCCACCACCAGCGGTCTTCGACGTGTCGCCGCCCAGCGAGCGGGTTCCGCCGGACACGGAGGTGTCGCCTGATGTCCCACCCAGAGCCGTGGTCCCGCCTGGCAGGGGATTGGTGGTGGTCCACCTGGCCGAGGTTCCGCCCAGGGCCACGGTTCCCCCGGGCAAGGCGCCCCCCTTGGAAGTGGCGCCACCCAGCGCGATGCTGGTCGGCAACGTGCCGGCGGCGCCACCGCTGGCCCCCACCGCACCGCCCGCCGCCGTTCCGCTTGGCTGGGTTGGCGTGGCCGGCGCGCCCGCCGTGCCCTGCGGAGCCGTCGTGGAGGTGCCGAACGACACGGCCCCACCATTCCCCTGGCTGCCGCCCTGCGCCCCGACGTTTCCACCGGAATACGCCTGCTGATCGAGTCCCCTGTTGTCGGTGCAAGCCCAGAGCATGGTGGCCGCGAGGGTGGCCATAAGGATCGATGGTGAGCGCATAATTCCTCCGACAGCTAGAACCAGCGCGAGCCGCGCCTTGGCGCGCCCGTGGTCATAGCAATGTGAAAGCTATGACCAAGTTTTGGGCATCCCGCAAGAAGCTGTTGGATTGACCACCTTCACGCGGGATGGCGGTCAGGTACCTTCTGCCGCTTTGGCACCTTTGGCTGGAATCTCGGCCTCGTCCCGCCATGTTGGCTATTCCCATGAGGATACGGCGGTGCTAGGGTGCCTCGTGCTCGGTAACGCTCAGGCGGAGGTGCTCGGATGTTCGCATCCACCCGTTCTTGTTGTTCCGCGACCGTGATCTCGTCCTGCCGGCGGCTTCGCCCGTCGTTCATGGGCCTCTTGCTCGTGTGGGGCGTGGCCGCCTGCAACTCGCCGGTCCCTGCTCCCATCGACAATGGGGGCGGGCCTGGCGTCGGCGGGGCGGGCGGCACGGGCGGCTCCGCGAGCTCCGGTGGCCCGGCCGGGGGCTCTGGCCCCATCGTCACCGCGCCTACGGTGGTGGATGGCGGCCCGCTGGCCATGTGCGGAAACGGCGCGGTCGAGGGCGCCGAACAATGCGATGACGGCAACGCCACGGGCGGCGACGGCTGCAGCAAGCTCTGCCAGGTGGAGAACAACCACGAGTGCCCCAAGCCTGGCCAGCCCTGCCTCAATCTGGCCAAGTGTGGCAACGGCACGCTGACCTCGGACGAGACCTGCGATGACGGCAACACCGCTGACGGGGACGGCTGCTCCGCCGACTGCCAGACCATCGAAACCGGTTGGCAATGCCGCGTGCCCAGCAAACCGTGCACGGCCCGCTGTGGTGACGGCGTGCTGTCGGGGATGGAGGTCTGCGACGACGGGAACAACAAGAACGGCGACGGCTGCTCCGCCACCTGCAGGCTGGAGCCGGGGTGGAAGTGCCCGGCGGGCGAGGGCAAGTGCTCGCCCACCACCTGCGGCGACGGGGTGCGCGAGGGGTTGGAGTCGTGCGACGACAAGAACACCATGCCCTTCGACGGCTGCTCGCAGGAGTGCCAGAACGAGCCCGACTGCTCGGGCGCGTCCTGCGTCTCGAAGTGCGGCGACGGCATCCTGCTGGACGAGATGTGCGACGACGGCAACGGCGCCAACGGCGACGGCTGCTCCGCCACCTGCGCGGTCGAGCCGGGCTGGGACTGCAAGCAGCCGGCCTTGGGCGACAAGATGCTGGTGCCGGTGATCTACCGCGACTTCCGCGCCCTCCGTCCCAGCGACTTCGAATCCAGCCTGGAAGGGGGCGCGGGCGCCGTGCCCGGTATCGTGGAGGACACGCTGGACGACGAGGGAAAGCCCGTCTTCACCGGCAGCACCGAGCAAGGGGTCGCCATCGAGAGCCAGGAGACCTTCGCCCAGTGGTACCGCACCGTCGACCAGGTGAACCAAGCCAGCGCGTCCAAGCTGGCCCTGTGGCAGAACAGCCAGGGCAGCTACGTCAACCGCTACGGCGACAAGGGCGAACAGTGGAAACCGGGCGTGGACGGCAACCCGCTCTTCTTCCCGGTGGACGGGGTCGGCTTCACGCCCGCCTCCGAGCGCACCGCGGCCCAGGTCCCCGCCTTCTACGATCCAGACGTCCCGTACGAAACCGGTGGAAAGAAGCACAACTTCCACTTCACCAGCGAGGTCCGCTACTGGTTCACCTACGAGTCGGGCAAGACCTACCAACTGGACTTCGTGGGCGACGACGACTTCTGGGTGTTCATCAACAAGAAGCTGGCCGTGGACATTGGCGGGCTGCACTCGCCGGCCCAGGGCTCGATCACGCTCAACCCCACCTCGGCGGCCAGGCTGGGGGACCTGCAGTCCGGCAAGGTGTACGAGATCGCGGTCTTCCACGCCGAGCGCCACACCACGGCGTCGTCGTTCAAGCTGACCCTGAACGGCTTCAACGCCGCGACCACGGTGTGCACGCCCACCTGCGGCGATGGCGTCGCGGTGGCCGATGAAGAGTGCGACAACGGCAAAGACAACAAAGACGACGCCTACGGTGGTTGCACCACAGAGTGCAAGTGGGGCCCCTTCTGCGGCGACGAGATCGTCAACGGCGGCGAAGAGTGCGACAACGGCAGGAAGAACGGCATTCAATACGGCCCCGAAGGCTGCACCTTCGGATGCACACGCCCCCACTTCTGCGGCGACGGCCGTCTGGACAGCGAGAAGGGCGAGGAATGCGATCTGGGCGAGAAGAACGGCGTGCCCGACTCGACCGGACAGGTGCTGTGCTCGCGCGAGTGCCGCGCGCGTATCTTGTAGAGACCGTCCTGGACGGGGCCCGCGGGGCCGGCGCGCAGGCGGCGGGACACCACCGCTCTATATCCACGGCACGAAGGCACCACCACAGTGTGATTGCTGGAATTGGTTGTCGCCCCAGCACACGACGCCTCCGTCGACCGTCACCCCGCAGGTGTGGTCGACACCGGCGCTGACCGAGAGGAAAGCACCGGCGGGTGGGGTGGCCTGGCCCTTGTCATTGCTACCCCAGCACAGCACGCCGCCGTCCGGCCTCACCGCGCAGCTATGCCGACCACCCGCGCTAACCGAGAGGAAGCTCCCCGCCGGGGCTTGAGCCTGGCCGTCTCTGTTGGCTCCCCAGCAGACCACGCTGCCGTCGCCTCTGATCGCGCAGGTATGTCGGGAACCGGCGCTGATCATGGCAAAGGTGCCGGGGGGCGGCTCGCACTGCCCAGCGGCGTTGTCTCCCCAACACGCCAGCGTCCCGTCGGGCCTCATCGCGCAGTTGTGCCAGGGACCGACCGCGAGGGTAGAGAAGATGCCGGTCGGCGCGTCGATCTGGCCCACGTTCTCGGGGGGATAGTCTGGGAACGAGGAGCGCAACAGCCAACAGGCGAGGGTGCCGTCGTTCTTCAGGGCGCACACGTGACTGCTGCCCACGCCGAGTTTCGCAAAGGTGCCCTCGGCCGTCGCGCTCGTGCCGGAGGGACATGAGCAGGTCAGGGTTCCGTCAGTCTTGAGCCCGCAATCATAGCCATGCTCTTGGCTGGCGCTGTAGATGGAGACTTGGCTGGTGCTGATCGCCGTGACGTCGTGGGATCGGGACTGCCTGACGCCCCAGCACAGGGCGAGGCCGTCGCTCTTGAGGGCGCAGGTGTGGATGATGCCGACGCTGACCGCGACAAAGGTGGCGGTGTGGGGCGTGACCTGCCCAGCGCTGGAGTCACCCCAACAGGTGATGGTCCCGTCCGGCCTGGTTGCGCAGGCGTGGGCATGGGCGACGCTCACCGACGTGAACGGCCCGGCGGGCGGCGCGCTCTGCGGCCGGGCGTTGACACCCACGTTCCAGCACACCATCGATCCATCGCTCTTCACCGCGCACGCCGATTGGTCGGCGACGCTCACCGAGGTGAAGGTGCCTTCGGGTGCCGCGGCGACGGGGGCGTCGGTCGTCGCCCAGCAGGCCAAGCTGCCGTCGCTGCGCAGGCCGCAGGCGTAGGTGTAGCCCACGCTGACCGAGGCGAAGGTTCCTTCGGGTGACGCGTTCATCTTCGTGCCTCCCGACCAGCAGGCGAGAGTTCGAGCCGTCCTCACTGCACACACCAAGAAGCTGCCGACGCTGACCGAGACGAAGCTGCCGGGCAGGCGCGCCAGGTCGGGACGCACACTGCCCCAGCACTCGATGGTTTGGTCGGTGCGCACCCCGCAAGAGACCAGGCCGCCCGCGCTGACCGAAGAGAAGGTGCCCGCGGGCGGGCTGGCTTGGCCGTTCTGATTGCTGCCCCAGCAGGCCAGCGTGCCGTCGCTCCTGACCGCGCAGGCCTGGCCCTGCCCCGCGCTGAGCGAGGTGAACGTCCCCGTCGGCACCGGGCCCGAGCCGTAGCCTCCCGTGGCGCAATCGTCGGCATCGTCGCCCCAGCAGCGAACGCTGCCGTCAGAGCGCAGGCCACAGGTCGCGGAGGAGCCGGCGCTCACCATGGAAAACGGGCCGGCGATGGTGGCGGTGCTGGGTGGCGGCGCCGGAGCGGTGCCGCCGGTGTAGCCCGAACACACCAGGGTCGGGCCTTGCGGCGCCGCCGCCTCGCGGGCGTCGGTGGCCTGCGCGGTCCCGCCGGAATCCCCACCATGGGCAGCATCGGCGACCGCGGCGTCGTGTCGCTTGAGCCCCGTCCCCTGGCAAGCCGCTGGCCCGACGAGCCCCAGCAGCACGACGAGATCCCATTTCGAGCGTCTCATGGTGGTCGGGCCACCCAATTCACGGGAATTCGCTGAAGAACGCCCAGATGTTGGCGGTGGCAGTGGCGGAGATGGTGTGGTTCCAGTTGCCGTGGCAGTAGACGACCGGTTTGCCCTCGGCGCAGCCGCTGTAGGTCACGCAACCGGTGTAGGAGGCGGTGGTGGCGCTGTCGCAGCCGTTGCGCTTGACCCAGAAATCGCGCGTGGCCTGGGCCTGGGCGGGGGTGGCGGTGGTGTCGGAATCACCGACGATGATCATGATGGCCGGCTTGGCGTCGGCCTTGGCGCACACCGGATTGTTCTTGGCGTCCAAGCCGCCCGGGCCCGCTCCTTCGACCGGGGCATAGGCGCGAAAGAGCGTCGACCTTTGACAGGCGACTTCGTTGGCAAAGACGGCGCCGTTGCTGAAGCCCGTGATGAAGACGCGCGCGGGATCGATGCAGTATCGATCTTCCAGGTCGGAGACGAGCGTCTGCATGAAGTTGTAGTCGGTGTCGCTGTTGGCCCAGGCGTTGCCGACGCCCTGAGGATACACCGTGATGGCCTGGCCCTTGGAGAGCGAGGTGAAGTTGTACGACCCCACGACCGAAGAGTTGGTCATGCCGTAGCCGTGCAAGGCGAAGATGAGCATGAGCGGGGTCTGGTTGGTCGCGCTCGACGGGATGTCGATCAGGTAGGTTCGGGATGCCCCTGCCACGCCAATGGTCTGTTGAGCGCTGGCGCTCGGACGGGTAAGGGGTTTGCCACAACCGGCGGAAAGACCGCCACCATCGGGGGCAACGATAGGTCCGCCATCGCGCGGAAGGGACACTTGCCCCCCCGAAGCTCCTCCTGTTGCACCACTCGCCGTCTGTCCGCCGACCGACTGGCCGCCCACGCCAGCGCTGGTCGCGATCGACGTTCCCCCGTTTCCTCCGCGCCCCGAGGTGGTGATGATCGATGATCCGGCAAGAGCGCTCGTCCCGCCTTTCGAGCCGGCGCTGTTGCCCCCTGCGGACAGGACGCCGCCTGAATCGACCGTGGAAAGGGTCGACCTGCCTCCGCTGGTTTGCTGGGTGGTCGAGCCTCCTCCGCTGGTGCTCCCGCCGCCGCTGCTTTGAGCCCCACCGCTCGCCCGGCCGCCAGCCGATGTTCCTCCAGAGCCTACAGATTGCTTGTGGCTCGCACTGTTCGAGCAACCGGCCCAGGTCATCGTCACCGCCGCGACCGTCAGGAGCACGGATCTGGTCTTCATGGGGGGCCGAGTATACTGCTCAAGCAACTCGGGCAGATACTCGTTGTTCTGGTCGTAGCTCTCGATGCAGGCCAAGAGCGCCCGTGTCTCTTGGAACGCTCACTTCCATTTCGCCCACAGTGGCGCGAGGATGTTGATGTAGTCGTCCGTCCACACGGTCAGCTCGGGGTATCCATCGGCGTCCCCCAGCGCGGCCCATCTCTCGTCCGCGAGCAAGGTTGCGAGGCGGCCTGACCGGCGAGCCAGCACCACGACCTTGGTATTCACCCGCATCAGGTCCGGGTTCACAACGGGAGGTTGTCCTGGGTGCGGGAGTCGGGGAGACCTTGTGGCACGGACAGGTTTGGCGTTGCGTGCTAGACCTCACATGTTGCAGGACCACGACGCTACCACCCCCGCAGGTCGAGGAGTGATGGAGTCGGGGCCCTTCAGCGTCAGACCGACCGCGGGCTGGGAAAGGTGTCGCTATGGCTCGGAAGTCCCCCGAACGCACGCGAAAGAGGCGAGCCGGCATGCCGGGGAAGCCGCCGCATTCTCCACGAATCGCCCAGGGGGCGCGGGGCCGGCAGATGGGCGGTGGTGCCAAGGCGGAGCGGGCGATGGGCGAAAGCGAGCGGCAACTCGCCGCCTTCTTCGACAATGCCCCCGCGATCGGATGGGTCAAGGATCTCAAGGGGCGCTTCCTGAGAGTGAATCGGTACGCCGAAAACATACTCGGGAAGCGCGCCAAGGAGCTCATCGGCAAGACCGTGGCGGACCTCTACCCCGGAGCTGTTGCGGATCCCTACACGTCGAACGACGAGAAGGTGATCGCCGCGGGCGCTGCGATGGAGTTCGAGGAGACGTTGGCTCTGGCCGATGGCCCCCACACGTTTCAGGCATTCAAGTTTCCGCTGCGCGATGCCGCCGGACGGATCTGCGGCGTTGGAGCGATCTGCAACGACGTCACGGCGCGCAGGCAGGCCGAGGCCAGCCGGCGTGAAGCCGAGCTGCGGCTGC
>CAZHUY010000080.1:0-25084 GCA_964535465.1 uncultured Myxococcales bacterium | reverse complement strand
CGCGGGGGGGCGACGGGCTGGATGGTTCGAGGAGGCCGCGGGGGGAACGCTGGTCTTGGACGAGATCGGCGAGCTGCCCTTGGAGATGCAACCGAAGCTTCTGCGCGTCCTGGAGACGGGGCGCATCCGCCGCGTGGGCGGCAGTGGCGAGACCGTGGTGGATGTTCGTGTGTTGGCCACGACGTTGCGGGATCTGAGACGTGACACCCAGCGGGGCTCCTTCCGTCTGGATCTCTTCCACCGTCTGGCAGGGTTCGAGCTGCGACTGCCGCCCTTGCGCAACCGTCGTGGCGACATTCTGTCCCTGGCTCAACAGTTCCTAAGTGAGTTCCAGCCCGACTTGGGCATGCGCGTGCTCTCCGAAGAGGCAGCCAACAAGCTCTTGCTTCACGACTGGCCCGGCAACGTGCGCGAGCTGCGCCACGTGATCCGGAGGGCGGCCTTGCTGTGCGATGACATCATCGACGCCGCGACCATCGAGGTGGAACGCGAGGACAACCTGGTAGGCGGGATTCTGCGCGCTGCCGATGGAGATGGCGCGATGGCGGAGATGGAGGTGACGCAGGCGTCGCCGTCGGTGGGAGAGAGCGACCTCCTCCCTCTGCGCAACAAATCCTTCGAGCAGATACAGAGTGACGTGTTCGTTTGGGCTCTGCGCCGCAATGGCAACAGTCGTCGGCGCGCGGCCGCCGCTCTCGGCATTTCTCGCTCGACCTTCTGCGATCGGGTCAAACGTCTGGGCTTGGGACTAACGGGGGCTGCCACGCCGGTCACCTCTTGAACTCCACGGATGAGGTAAGAGCCAAGGATTTGCGCTATGAGAACCGCATGCCTGATCGAGTCTTGGCCGAGACCCCCTATCTCAGACTGAAGGATCGCGACGGTTGGGCCTTCGTGGACCGGCCCAACGCCCGTGGGGTCGTGGTGATCGTGCCGCTGACGCCGGAGCGGCGCTTGTTGTTCGTCGAGCAACACCGTCCCCCCATAGGGGGCCGAGCCATCGAGTTTCCCGCCGGCCTGGTGGGAGATGAGCCCGGCCAGCACCAAGAAGACTTCGTCGCGGCGGCGCGGCGAGAGCTGGAAGAGGAAACAGGCTATCGGGCGGGCAGCCTCAAGCTCGTGAGCACCAGCGCCACCTCTCCCGGCATGACCGATGAGCTGGTCCGATTCGTCGTGGCCTGGGATCTGGTCAAGGTCGCTGCCGGTGGCGGGACACCCAGTGAGGACATCACCGTGCACGAAGTGCCCTTGAACGAGGCGCGCGCCTGGCTTGACGAGCGCGAGCGGCAGGGATGCGTGCTGGCCGCCAAGGTCTTCGCCGGGCTCTTCTTCGCTCGCGAGGCTTGGGGCTAGCGCCCACCTGAAGGCCCAAAATGGAAACGGGCGACTGCTCCGGTTGCCCGGAACGTCGCCCGTCGTTCGCGCCCCCTGTTACTGATAGAGGAAGACGACCTCGATGCGGTTGTTGCGGTTGCGATCCTTGCCGCTGGCGATGGGCTCCGCGCCGCCTTGGCCGGTGGCCATGATGCGTTTGCTCTCCACACCTCGCGACATGAGGGCGGTCTGCACCGACTGGGCGCGGGCCAGGGTCATGGCCAGCAACGCGCTAGAGCTGCCACGCGGATCCGCGAAGGCCACGATTTGCACCGGGTAGTTCATGTAGTCGTTCTTCTTCATCAGTTCGGCCACGGGATCCAGCATCGCTTCTCGGCCGGGGGCGATCACCGTTTGCTTCTTGGTGAAGAGTTGCTCGGCGGGGATGGTCAGCACGATTCGTTGCAGCATGCCTCGGGCATCCCGGCGCACCGTCACGCCCGCGATGGCGCTCGCCTCACGGGTCAGGGCATCGGCGCGCGCACGGTTCTCGTCTCCCTTGGCCTTTTCGGCGTAGATGGGCTGGGCGATGGCGGTGGCCTGTTCGGCCTTCTTGCGGGCGATGTCGGCGCTCATCTGGGCCGACTGGAACTCCGACTTCTGCAGCTCGGTCATGGCGCGTGCCAGAGTGTCGGTGGCCGCCGTGTACTCGGCCTTGGCGTAGGTGGCGGCCTGGACCGTGTCGGCGGTCTTGAGGGCCAGCTCGGCCGCGCTGATCTTTTCGGCTGTCTCCGCCTTGTCGGTGGCCAGCTTCTTCTCGGCCTCCATCTGCGCTTCCATCGCCTTTTGCTCTTCGCGGGCCTGGGCGGTCTGGTGCAGAAGGCCGATGGTCTCGTTGACCGCATCCAGGTCCTTCTGGACCTTCTGCTGCTCCTCGCTCAGGTCTTCCAGATCGTCCTCGGCCTTGGCGATGCGACGCTTGGCTACATCCTGGTCAGCCAGAGCCATGGCGTGTTTCAGCTTGGCTTGGCCCATGAGCGCGGCATCGATGGAATCGTCCAGCTCGCTGTCCTTCCACTTCTCCTGTGAACGCTTGAGCAAATCGTCGGAGCTCTTGACCAGGGCAGGGGCCCGCTTCTGGGCAGCGGCTGCCGTGGGACTGAGGCGCAGCTTCTCCAGGGCTTCCAGCTCGCTGGGCTTGGGCTTCAAGGCACAACCTTGGGACAGCAACCCAAGCACAAGGGTCGCAATGGGCAGAATCGATAGTGCTTTCGTCGTCTTGATCATCGGAAATCTCCCTTCGCGCGAGCGAGCTAGGACTTGCCCCCGAGCCGGATCTTCTGGATCTTCGCGTTCTCCAAGGCCTTCTTGGTGCGATCCAGAGTGGTGCGCGCGCGGGCCACATCGGCTTCTTTCTGCTTGGCCGCCGCTTCGAGCTTCGAGGCGTTGATCTTCTCGCGAATCATGTCCGCCTGAGCCTTGCAGCGGTCGACCACCACGCGGACCTCGTCGTACTTTTCCTGCGACCGAAGGGTCCACGCCGTGTCCAGCCACATGCGCAGCACGGTGGTCTCCGTGCTGGCTACCTTCTGTTCATCGAGTCGGTCGAGATCGGTCGCCGTCTGTCGCGCGTTCTCGATAATGCGCTGCAGGTCATCGGCTTCGCCGGCCCGCGCGAGCGAGGGTAGGGACAGGGCGGCGAACAACAGGAAACTGGTTGCGTATCTGTACATATGTTGCCTCACCAGGTTGAAGGAGTTGGCCTATGTTCGGAGTTGGAAGGCGGCCTCGTCAACTGCAAAAATCTTTTCGCGTCTGGAGCTTGACGACCTACCCTCTAACGCGGCATATGTTCTGCGTCCCTATTTCGGGATTCTGGTGGGTGTAGCTCAATGGTAGAGCATCGGACTGTGGCTCCGAGGGTTGGGGGTTCGATACCCCTCACTCACCCCAGAAGTTGATGGAAACGCATGAACCGGCGTGTTGTTGCTCTCTTGCTCCTGGGCGCTTGCAGCAGCGCTGAGCGGTCCGCACTGGACGCAGGGTGGGACGCCTCCCGCCGAGACACGCGCCAGTCTGGCGACACCGCGCCGCCCACGTTCATGGTGGATTTCACCGTGGCCAACTGCCCGAACATGGATGTGCAAAAGGGAACTTGCACGGGAAGCGCGCCGCTCACCATTCAATTCGTGGCCGTCGCCAGCAGCGGGATCACTCAGTTCCTTTGGAAGTTCGACGACGGAGGACCACCCGCCGACGGCCAGGCGCCCTGGCACACCTTCGAGCTACCCGGAACCTACAGTGTCACTCTCTCGGGTGTGGTCCCGACCGGGGAGGGCCAGATACCGACGAACACGCGCGCGGGATTCATCGAAGTCGTGCCCAGCCCCGATGGGGCCTCCTGTCGGCACGATCTGCAGTGCGCTTCCGGCACCTGTTTGTGCTCGGCGGACAAGCCCTGCGGCTACGGTCCGGTGGGTGGGCTTTGTTCCAGCTTGTGCCAGAAAGCCTCGTGCTCTGAAGACCAGGTGTGCGTCAACCTGGTCACCGCGGCTTCCACTGTCCGGTCCGAGCCTTGGCAGACGCAGGTGTGTCTGCATGCCTGCGAACGGGACCAGGACTGCCAGGCGGGTTTGATATGCCGATCCTTGCCTGCTTGGCCCAACGCCGCCACCAAGGTGAAGGGTTGTTTCGTCGAGGCGCCGGCCGAGATGGGCAGCTCTTGCGTGGACTCGAGCAACGGCTTGCGCAGCGACTTGTGCTTGTCGGGTCTGTGCGCGGATCTGGGCGCGCTGGGCTTGTGCTCACGCGATTGTTCCAGCGAACCCTGTCCGGCCGGTTCGGAGTGCGCGGTATTCGGGGACGGTCGTGAGCTTTGTCTTTTGCCCTGTTCCTCGACCTTCAAATGCGACGCCGATCCGCTGCTCTCATGCGTGGCGGCCGGGCCCTCCCAGCTCGGCTTTCGGATTCAGTCCCCCATCGTCAACGGCTCCGTCTACTGCGCGCCCAAGCCATGCACGACCCACGCCGACTGCGGTGCCAGCGGTGTCTGTCTGCAGTCCTCGGGCGAAGACGGCAACTGCGCGTCCCGGTACCGCTAGTGCCTCCAGTCAGAAGTGCTGTCATGTTTCGGTGGTCGAGACGCCCGGCCGGCAAGGCGCGACGAGGGCGCAGACTCGACGTCTGTAACCGAGGAGCAACGCAGCCGGCCGGGATGGATCGGCCGCCCAAACATGGCAGGAGTTTTGACTGGCGGCACTAGGGCGAGGTCTTGACCAGGGGCTTGCCGCCGCGCTGGTATTTCACCACCGCGGCCTCGTGCTCGGCCAAGGTCGCCGAGAACTGGTGGGTGCCGTCGTTCTTGGAGACGAAGTAGAGGTAGGGCGAGCCGTCAGGGCGCATGACCGCGGCCAGCGCAGCCCGTCCCGGGTTGGCGATCGGTCCGGGCGGCAGGCCTTCGTGGGTATAGGTGTTGTAAAGATTGTCCTGATCGTCGAGATGAATGCGCCGGATGCGGCCGTCCCACTGCGCGCAGGCCGCCGAGGCCTTGCCGGAAATGCGCGCGGCCACGGTGCAGCCGTAGATGATGGTCGGGTCGGTTTGCAGGAGCTTGGGTTGAAAATGCGGTTTGCTCAGGCGGTTGATGAACACCTGGGCGATGCGCGGCCGCTCCTCGGGCTGTCCGGTTTCCTTTTCCACGATGGAGGCCAGCGTGACCACGCGGGTATCATCGAAGCCCAGCTTGTTTTTGAGCGCGGCCAGGCCCGAGGCGTTGGCCATGCTCAACTCTTGAAAGACCTGACGGTGCCGGCGCACCAGGGAGACGAGGGCGCGTGCCGCTGGTGTGTGGGGGCGCAGGCGATAGGTGTCGGGGAAAAGATAGCCCTCCAACCCGGGCAGCTCCAGGCTGCGGGCAAACGCGGGATCCATGGCCTGGGCCAGCAACTCGGCCTTGGGCGCGATACCGGCGGCGTCCAGGATGTCGATGACTTCGAGGACGTTCTTGCCCTCTGGCACGGTGACGGTGACCAGTTCGTCGGCCGCGCCTTGGATCATCGTCTCGATCAGCTTGCGCGGGGTCATGGGCGCGTACAGGTGGTAGCGCCCGGCCTTGAAACGCGAGGCCACGCCGCGCTGGCCGGCGTACAGGCGGAAATAGGTCGGGCTGTCCAGCAGGCCCGCGGAGGCCAGCAGCTCGGAGACCTGGCGCGCGTTGGCGCCCTTGGGGATCTCGATTTCGACCGTGCCCTGGGCCGAACCCGTGACGGTGTCAGGGTAGCGCAGGATCTTGTGGGTGAGCAGGAGCAAGGCCACGATGCCGATGGCGGTGGTGGTCAGGAAGACCCACAGGGCCTGCCGCATGGGTTTGTTCATGGGGTTACCTCTTGCCGGTGGTGCTCCAACCAGCGCTGCAGAATCACGGCGGCGGCCAGCTTGTCTACCACCTGCTTGCGGCGAGCACGCGAGACATCGGCGGCCAACAGCACCTCTTCGGCCTCGACCGTGCTGAAGCTTTCGTCGATGAGATCCACGGGCAGGCCGAAGGCCGCGCGTAGCTTGTCCGCGAAGACTCTCGCCCGTTGCGCCGCCTCTCCCTCTTGACCTTGGCAATCGAGGGGCAATCCCAGCACGATGCGCCCGGCGTCGGTGGCCTTGATCTCGGCGGCTATCGCGTCGATGTCGCGTTGGCCCCCGTGGCGCGCAAGGGTGGCGCGCGGCTGGGCGGTCAGGCCCAGGCCGTCGGTGACCGCCACGCCTATGCGTCGTGAGCCCAGGTCTATGCCGATGACTCTCTTCATGCCGGCCGGCAGTCTACATCGTCTTTCGCGAATGCCAGCGCCGCGGTACAACTTCCGCATGTCCGACCAAGCCAAGCCGCCCATCGCAGCCCAGCAGATCCAGATTGACATCGACGAAGCTACCTCGCAGGGGGCCTACGCGAATCTGGTGTTCATCAATCATACCGACGCCGAGTTCGTGCTCGATTTCGTCTTCGTCCAGCCTGGCGTGCCGCGCGCCCGGGTGCGCTCGCGCGTGATCTCCTCTCCGCGCCACGCCAAACGCATGCTGCGCGCGCTGGAGGCCAACGTCGCTCGTTACGAGCAGGTCTTCGGCAAGATCGAAGAGGTCCCGGCCACCGATCCCAATCTGGCTAGCTGACCGCGCCTTCCAGGGCGGTGAGCGTGCCGGCGCTGGCGTCAAGCTCGACGCGCGTGCCGTAGGGTACGGCCAGGTTGCGCACTCCGTGGCCGATGGGCGCGCCCATGGCTACCGGGACGCGCAGGCGCCCCAGGCGTTCGGCGACCACGTCCAGCGCCGAGGGCGAGGCCACCTTGGATGTGGGCGGCTCGTCGCATGCTACGAAGTCACCGGTCATGACACCGACGATCTGTCGAAAGACCCCGGCGAGTTCCAGATGGGTCAGCAGGCGGTCGATGCGGTAGGGGCGCTCGCCTACGTCCTCCAAGAACAGGATGGCACCGGCCAGGTCGGGCAGATAGGGCGTGCCCAGCAGGCGCGAGAAGACCTCCAGGTTTCCGCCGATGAGCGGACCCGCGGCCCGCCCCGGGTGCAGCGGCGTCAGACCAGAAAGCAGGTGCCGGCCGTCGGGGTTCTCCAGGATGGCGAAAAGCGCCTCTTGATCGCTTGGGGGGATCCGGGCGAGTTGGGTGACCACCGGCCCATGAATGGACGCCACGCCCGCGCGGGCCATCTGGGACAGCAGGAGCGTCCCGTCGGAGAAACCCACGATGGGCTTGGGGTTGGCGTGCAGCAGATCGAGCTGCACGCGGTCCAGGATGCGCAGCAGTCCGTAGCCGCCGCGACCTAGGATGACGGCGCGTACCTCTGGATCTCGCAGCGCCGCGTGGAGCTCGTTCAGGCGATCCTCATCCGAACCCGCCAGAAATCCCTTGGTCGCGAGCAGCCGGTCGGGGTCGGTGCGCAGCCGGTAGCGGCCGGCCAGCACGGCCGAGCCCGCGGCGAAATCATCGGGTGGAATGGGCCCCGAGGGCGCCACCACCCGAACCACATCGTCGGGACGCAAACGGGGTGGCCGAAGCACGGAGCCTACTTCCGTCGCTTGGTGCGGCGACGAGCGTTCCCTCCCTGGGTGGGTCGTGCCGGCGGCAGATCGTCGATGAGCGGCATCTGCTCGGCTTTGCGCTCGGGCGCGGCTGTCTCCGCCGCAGCCACGGCGCTGTCTTCGGCGACCTGGGCCGGCGGGGGCTCCTTGACGGGCTCGGCCGTCTGAGATTCCGGCGCGACCTTCTCGGGGGTGGGCGCGGCTACCTCGGGCGCGGAGGCAGCTGGCGCGGTCTCCACGGGCGGGGGTTCGGGCGCGGGCATCGGTTCGGCCGGCGCAGCTTGAACCTCGGGGATCTCGGGTGGGGGCAGCGGCTCGACCTTTTCGGGCGCCTTGTCCTGCTCTACCGATGCAGCGCGCACGGGTACAGGCGCGGGCTTGGCGGGCGGGGGGGGGACCCACAGGTTGGCCCCGGGATCGCCATCGCCAAGGCGGCGAACGCGCATGCCGTTGTCTACCCCGTCCACCGTCTCGACCACATGGGCCACGCGCCCGTTGAACTGCGCCTCGGGCGTGCTCACGCCCACCAGCGTGCCCACGGGCAGCGGCTCCTTGGTGACGATGAACACGTCACCACCCTCGACCTCGCGCATTTCCTCGGCGCGCCCCACCACGACGCCCGCATAGTGGATTTCAACCGGCGCTTGCATGTCGCCGAGTCTACAGGCCCTGGCGGCAAACGAGCAAGCCTTGCGTCGGTCCGAAGACTCGACGCTACTTGGCTTTCTTTTTCTTGGCCGGGCGCTTGTCCGGGGCCGCAGCGCCGCCGCCCATCATGCCGGCGGGGTTGAAGGGCTTGGCGGGCTTGGTGATAGCCGGCTTGGCGCCAGTCCCGGTGGCGACCAACTCCATGACGGCGGGAGGAATCTCGACCTTCTTGCCGCCGGCCTCCTGCGGCTCGGGCGTGGTGAGGACCTTGACAAGACCCAGCGGGGGCACGTCCTCGCTGACCCATACGTCGACGGTCCCCACATTGGAGTGATCGCGGTAGTGCGAGGTCTTGAAGGTTCCAGCCTGCACCTTGATGCTCTCCTTGCCCACCAGGGTGCGGGCGTCGGGCTTCTGGAATTTCTGTCGGGGCGCCTCGGCGGGGGCCAGCATGGGCTCACCGTCCCCGATTTGCATGATCATCTCCTTGACCGGGTTCTCCGCCTTGACCGGATCGGGGTCCATCACCATCTTGAGCGTGATCTTGCCGCCGCCAGGCATCTGGGCGGCCATGGGGTTGTCCATGCTCATCTCCATGGTGTTGGACTTGTCGTCGCGAGCCACCAGGGCCCAGCGCGATTTCATCTTGAGCTCGCCGAAATTCATGCCGTATTCGGCCCAGCTACCCACCGGGACCTTCTTCATATCGACGACCAGGGGCAGCGATTGTGGCGAGCCCATTTGTTGCGCGAACGCCGCGGTGGGGAGCAGCGCCAAAGCCAACACGATTATGCGTTTCATGGAGTCTCCTTTTGCGTCGCTGTCTACCGCGATTGACCAGGGAACGCGACAGGAGATTCTCCGCGCGGCGCTGGGCGCGCGGCATTTCTCACCCGTGGCACGCGGGTTGACCTCGGGCATGGCTGCGGCTGGGACGGTCAAGCCCGAGGGACGGCCTGCGCCGGGTTTTCGCCTATTGCGGAACGCGCAGCGTGGCCCAGCCGTGGGCCGGAACCTCGAACTGGTAGAGCCCGCCGCCCACGTCCACCGTGGTCTTCTTGGCCGCCGAGGCCTTGTTGTAGAGCTGCACGATGACGCTGCCGTCGGGGTTCTTGAAGGCGAAGGCGTTGACCAGGTCATAGGCCACCTTGTCGGTACCGTACTTGCCAATGCCGGCGCCCTTGTAGGCGTCGCCGCTGGCGCTGGCCCCGACCCGGGTTGCCCCCACGGCGATGTAGTACGAGAAGTGCCGGAAGGTGTAGTAGGCCGGCGTCACGATGAGCTTCTTGTTCGTCTTGTCCACCACCAGGAGGGCGTTCTGGGGCCAGCCGTCCAGGCTCTTACCCGCGGTATCGAGCACCATGTTCCAGGCACAGTACGAGTTGACCCCCGCCACGATCCAGTCCCGGATGCCTTGCCAGCTCTCCTCGCCGTACAGGTGATCGTTTTGCCCCTTGTCCTTGCTGTAGCGGCTCTGGTCCCAATAGGGGGCACCGAAGTTGTAGTTGCCGCAACGATGCTCGGTCTGCATGACGGGAACGTTCTTGGCCTGCAGGGTGGTCACCACGTCGTGCAGGTTCCACTGCAGACCGAAGCCCTTGACGTACTTCATGGCCTCGTCGTCCTGCGCGGTCGCCACCGCGATGGCCATGTCGAAGCCGCCGTTGTCCGCCTTCGACATGGTTCCGCACCAGACCTCGGTTTTGGGGAGGCGTTCGGCGAGCAGCGGTCCCAGGTAGGTCTTCATGAAGGCGATCAGGTCCTTTTGATCCCAGCTCACCCGGCCGTAGCCTGGCTCGTTCTGCGGGTGAATCGCCTCGATATTGATCCCTTCCTTGGCGTACTCCTCCGCGAACTTCACCATGTACAGGGCGTGAGCGCCCAGGGTCTGCGCGTCGCCCTTCATCTTCTGGCCATCCTTCATCCAGTTGGGCACGACCCACGGGCTGGCCCAGAAGCGGATGTCCTTCTTGACCTTCATGGCCTCTTTGATGAAGGGGATCAGCTTCTGCTTGTCGCGGGCGATGGAGAACTGCTCCATCTTGTAGTCGCTGGTCACGCCGTTGGGGAGATCGTCGAGGGTGTACCAGCTCGAGGCATAATCGCTGGCCCCCATGGGGATGCGCCCGTAGATGAAGCTCGCGCCCTCTTTGGCGTCGTAGAGGAGCTTCATGGCGGTGGCCACATCGGCCTCGGAGAGCGCCGTCATGGCATCCCACCCCATCTCGTTGAAGGTTCCTCCGAATCCGTCCCAACGTTGGCTCTTGGTGTTCAGATCCACGGTCACGTCGGCCGTGCCGCTGGTCACCTTGGTGACGGTATCGGACTTGTCCACCCAGTAGGCCTTTTCGGCGGAGGTCATCAACTCCAGCTCGGTCGAGCCGCTCCCGGTCGAGCCGCCGGTGGTGGCGGTTTGTCCACCCGTGCCCGTGCCGGCTTGCCCTCCGGCGTTGCCAGCCACACTTCCACCGGGGGGGCTGGTGGTGCCCCCCGCGGTATTGCCGCCTGGCTTGCCACCCACGGCGCCGCCCGCGCCTCCGCCGGCCTGGCCCCCTGCTTTTCCTCCCGAGTTCCCGCCTGCCCCTCCGGACGTGCTGGTGCTACCGCCCGCGGCGCTGGACTTGCCACCTGCGCCACCCGAGCTTGCGCCTGCCGATGACCCTGCGCTGCCGCCACCCGACCTGCTGGAGCCGCCAGCCGCCGTGCTGCTGGAACCACCGCCCGCCGAGCTGCCGCCCGTGCTCGATGTTCCCGAGCTCGAGCTGCCGCCCGCGTTCGCGCCTTCCGACGAGCTAGAGCAGCCGGCGATCCCGGAAGTGAGCATTCCGACGGCCATGACGGTCCAGATGTACGTTCGCATCGCGATCCTCCTGGCAAGCCGCAACCTGGCGTGGCGGCGCGTCGGCATTCTAGCGCGCAAACGCGGTCTCCCAAAAGGGCAAGAAGCTCTTTCGGCTGACGCGCTTGAGGGAGTGCGGCGGTTACGGACCTAGCCAGTCGCGCCCATTCCAGAGGCCGCGGAACAGGGGACTCCATTTTCCCCATTTTCCGTGGCCTCCGTGATTCAGCGAGCTATCGCGCGCGTCATGCCGGGAAGAGGGGACTGTACAGTGCCGTGTTCGAAGGCCAGCCGCCGTGCGAGAGTTCGACCTTGACGCTGCTTGGCCCTGGGGCTATGCCCTCTTTAGTCTGTGGGCCTGCGCCCTCTTTCACACCTGCCTCCCCAAATCACGTGTCACAGACTCCGCCCAGCGCCTCCACAGAAGTTCATGGCGATGATCAGACCTGCGAGCCGCTGAGTTCGGCAGCGCTGCAAGGGCGGGTGCGTCGGGCGAGCGCATGGACATCGATCGGCCATGGCGCGGGGCAATTGCTGCGGTTGCTCAACAACCTGATCCTCTGGCACTTGTTGGCACCCGAGGTCTTCGGTCTGATGGCGCTCGTGAACGCGTGCCTGACCGGACTGGGCTTGTTCTCTGATCTCGGTCTCGGGCCCAGCATCGTCCAGAGCGCCCGCGGCAACGATCCTAAATACCTCAATACCGCGTGGACCCTTCAGATTGGCCGTGGGGTGCTGATCAGCTTGGCGGCCTGTCTCTTGGCGTGGCCGATGGCCGCTCTTTACCGGCAGCCACAGTTCGCGTACCTGCTGCTGGTCATATCCCTGAGCCCGTTCATTATGGGTTTCTATTCTACGCGTGTATTCACGGCGGCCAGAAAAATGGCCCTCGGGCACCTATCCGCCATCAACCTTGTGAGTCAGACCGCTGGGATTGCTGTGATGATCGTAGGCGCATGGCTCTATCACAGCATTTGGGCCATCGTCGCTGGCATGCTGGTTTCCAGTGCCCTCTACACAATCTGGAGCCATACGTTCCTGCCCGGAATTCGCAATCGGTTCCAGTGGGATGCGGCCAGCGCGCGCAGCCTGTTGCACTTTGGCGGTTGGATCTTCCTGAGCACGAGTCTGACATTTTTGGCTGGGCAGTCGGACCGTCTGGTCTTCGGCAGAATGATCCCGATGGCCATGCTGGGTGTGTACAGCATCGCCACGACCTTCGTCGCCATGTCGCAGACTCTGGCGAGTCAAGTCTTCTCCTCCGTGCTGTTCCCCGTGCTGAGTCGATTACACGGCGAGAAGGCTGATCTGTCGGCTACCTTTCTCCGCATTCGCAAGCCATGGCTCTTGCTCTGCGGATGCACGGCAGCCTGCTTCGTGGCGGGGGGGCCGACGCTGATTCGCCTTCTTTACAAGTCCAATGCCTATGATGCGGGCTGGATTATGCAAATCCTGTCTGGCGCGGTTTGGCTGGTCGCGCTCGCGAACACCAACGAGAACGCCTTGCTCGCCATGGGCTTGCCAAAGTGGCTCGCGGCGGGGAACGCCGGGAAATTGGCGGGCATGGTCCTGCTGATCCCCATCGGGTTCTGGTCCTTCGGGTTCCCCGGAGCGGTGGCGGGGATCGCGGCAAGCGAGATCTTGAAATATTCGGTCTCGGTACTGGGCACGCGAAGAAGGAAGCTTAAAGGTCTGGCCCAGGACTTCCGGTTGAGTCTGTTGGTCGTGGTGACCTCTGCCATTGGACTTTCTGTTGCACACTGGATCGCCCCTCTCCTGCGAGATGCCCTGAGCCTGCCGGCCAGGATTGAAACGCTCCTTGAAGGCATCATGATCTTTCTGGGCACCGCTCCCTTGTGGGGGGCGGTCTTTCTTCTCGATCGTTCGCGGCGCCGACGGCAGTAGCATCAACCAGGAAGGATCAGGCTCGGCCGCCCATCAGGCGTCTCACCGGACGAGAGAGCGCCAGCAACGCCACGCCGGCCACCAGTGTGGCCACCACGAACATCAAGTAGAAGTCCGCCTGGCCACCCAAGAGGTGAAAGACCTCGCCCCGTTCAATCTTCTCCACCTGGCCGGCCAGAACACCCGCCAGCCGATTCGAGGCGAAGGACGACAGGAACCAGATGCCCATCATCAGGGAGGCGAAGCGCACCGGCGCCAGCTTGGTCACCATGGAGAGACCCACCGGAGAGAGGCACAGCTCGCCACAGGTCTGCAGCACATAGGTGGCCACCAGCCACAACGGGCTGATGCGCACACCGGTGTCGGACAGGCGTGCCGCCACCACCATGACCGCAAAGCCCAGGCTGATGAGCAGCAGCCCGAAGGCGAACTTCACCGGGGTGTTGGGCTCGCGCCCGCGCGCCGCCAGCCGGCCCCACAGCCAAGCGAAGACCGGGGCCAGCACCAGGATGGCCACCGGGTTCACCGACTGAAAGTAGGGCGCCAGGAAATTGATCCCCAGGAATTCGCGACGGGTGCGTTCCTCGGCGAAGAAGTTGAGCGATGAGCCGGCCTGCTCGAAGGCCACCCAGAAGAAGATGTTGAAGAAGGCCAGGATGGCCACCGCGGCGATGCCTTGCCAGTCCTGGCGGGTGAGCGGCTGGTGCGGCTTGCTCTCATGCGGATCGCGCCGTGCCGCCGGCCGTTCCCCTATGCCCGGCAGGTAACGCTGTTTCAACAGCAGGTAGGTGACGAGGCCCAACACCATGCCCACCCCAGCCGCGCCAAAGCCCCAGTGCCAGCCGAAGCGCGGGCTCTGCGCCAGGTAGCCGCAGATGAGCGGGCCCAAGGCCCCTCCCGTGTTGATGCCCATATAAAAGATGGTGAAGGCCGCGTCCCGTCGGCGATCGCCGGGCTGGTAGAGCTGGCCCACCATGGTCGAGATGTTGGATTTGAAGAAGCCGGTCCCCAGGACGATGAGCGCCAGCCCCAGATAGAAGGTGGGCAGGCTCTGCATCGCCAGTGAGAAGTGTCCGGCGGCGATGATGATGCTGCCGATGATCACGGCCCGGTGGGTGCCCAGCCAACGGTCGGCCAGGTACCCGCCGATGAGCGGGGTCAGGTACACCAACCCGGTGTACCAGCCGTAGAGGTTGGCGGCCTCTTGCTTGGACCACCCCAGGCCCCCCGCGCTGCTGACCAGAAAGAGCACCAGGAACGCGCGCATGCCGTAGTAGGAGAAGCGTTCCCACATCTCCACCCCGAACAACAGGTACAGGCCCGGCGGCTGCCGGCGCCGAGGCCCATCCGCCATCACACGCCCATGACCAGGATGATGCGCGGGGGCTCCTTGGTTCCGATTCCCCAGCCGACGTCCAGCCCCACCAGGGGAACGGCCACGCTGCGCAGATAGAAACGAATGCCCGCGCCGACCGAGGAGTGCGTGTCCTGCTCGAAGATGAAGCCTTTGCGCAGGAAGGCGGGGGGCAGGAACTGACGGCCGTCACTGCGCGTTTGGTAGGTGAGGGGTGTGCCAGCGGCATCGTACAGGCCGAACTCGGGAAGCTTGCGGTACCAGATGGCCGCGCTGTCGTTGAAGACGAGGCCGCGCACATCCAGTCCCCACATCGAGAACAGCGGGAAGTGGTACTCGATGGAGGTGCGCAAGTGGGTGTCGCCCTGGAATTGCCGGTAGAGGTAGCCGCGCAGGTTGGTGCCGCCCGCCGAGTTCTCCGACCAGAGCGGCAGTTTTTCGCCGGCGTTGCCCCCGGCGCGCAGAATCAGGTTGTGGCGGCGGAAGAAACGGATGCCGTGCTCATAGCTGGTGCTGGCCTTCCAGTAGTTCAGCTTTCCGTCGCTGCCCCAGGTGGTGTTGCCCACGTCCAGCGAGAACCCGAGCGAGTTGCCATACATCACCGCGTGCTGACGGGCGCGGAAGTCGAAGGTCACGCTGGCGTTGACGGCCCCCCGACGGGCGTTCTCTGCGGCGGGAAACGTGGAAATCGAGCCGTCGGTAAAGCTGACGTCGGGAATGGCAATGGCATAGCGGTTGTCCTTGTTGCGTGCCGACCACAGCACGTCGTTCTGGTCGAAGATCCAACCCACCGAGGTTCGCACCTTGCGCAGCCAGGCCACGCCCAGGTTGATCTCGCCGCCGTAGGAACGCAGCTTGGTGTTGCGCATAGGGGCGAGCTCCATGCCTTCGTGGCCGGGGTTGCAGTCGGCGTAGCAGTTGCTGTACTCGGGGATGATCTGCTGTTGGAACTTGCCCTTGATGTTGAAGAAAACCCACGATCCCCACACCGCCGGGTCTTCGTAGGCCACGAGGGCGCCGGAATCGACGTTGGAAATGCGTCCGCCGATGATCCCGCGCTTGCCGCGGCCGAAGAGGTTGCCGTGGCCGATGAACACGCCCCCCGAGATGTTGCCCGGCGAATACGAGAAGGTGGGCAGGGGCGCCCAGGGGAACTTCTCTTTGATGGCGATGTTGATGCGCACGCCATCCTGGTGCGGCTCCCAGTAGACGTTGACGTCCGAGAACAGCCCCGCGGTGTGCAGGCGTTCGCGGACCACGTCCAAGGTGTCGGTCTGAAGCGTTTGTCCGATGGACACCCCCGCGATGGAGCGCACCGTCTCTTCATCGGTGCGCGCCGCGCCGCGGACGCGAACATCGGTGATGGGCTCGCCCACCGCCCAGGCGCGCGTCGTCGACAGGAGAATCGCGATGGTGACGACTAGGTAAGAGAGGTTTGGCCAGTGCATGCGCCCGACATCTTAGCACCGTCTCGGGTCTTCCCACCTTTCGGCCGGAACAGCGAGAAACGTCGGGGAATCACGGCCCTTTTCGTGCGTGGCTTGGGTGTTGCACTTCGAAGAGGAAGGAAGGCTGTGCCCTGCCGCGTCCTGCTGTTCGCCCCATGAGCCGTTCACCTCGCTCGTCATCGTCGCGTTGCCGACGTCTTCGGCAGCGGCGCCAAGGACGGCTTGAACCTGGCGGTTCGTCATCGCCAAGATCGCGACGCGAGCTACGTGGTGACTCGATCAGCGTGCGGTCTTCATGTGTTTGCGGACGACCATCGTGGGTTACGTGTTCGCCCTCCGCAGCGCGAAATCGCCCGCCAAGGACTGAGACCCGTGGCCCTCCTCGGCAAAATCGTCTACACCGTAGCGGCACTCCTCGCGCAGCCTCGCGCTGTTCTGGAGGCTGCGCGAATTCGCACACGCTGCAAACAGTAGCCGCAGCGAGCCTGAGAATGCGCGGGATCTGCGTATCTCCGTGGATATGTCGAAGGGCCGAATGTTATATGTCCGGGCATGCGCAAGAAGTTGCTACAGCCGTCGTCGCGCACGAAAGCGAGTAGGCATTCAGACGCGCGCCGGCCGCTGATGGGAGATAAGGAACCGTCGTCCAAAAGGGAAGCGGTTCCCGCAGGCAAGCCCACTGTTATCAAGGTCGAGGATTGCAGCAAGGTTCGATGCAAGGGTGCGACCCGGTACGGTGATCCTTGTCGCTTCTGGGCCCAGCCCGGGAGTGAGTTCTGTTACTGGTGCGAGCAGGCGGGCAGTCAGCGTTTCCCTTTGCCCAAGCCAACCGGCGAGGCGGCGCGCATGGCCTCCATCAAGGAGGTCCACAAGAAGCGCTGTCAGGGTGTGACGGTGTTCGGCGATCAGTGCCGCTTCTGGGCCGTGGGTTCGACCGACTACTGCTTGTGGTGCGCGGCCACGCACAACCCGCCCTCTGGCGGGAGCGACTCCTCGCCCTTGACCTGAGTCTGGTTCTCCAAACCTGGCTCAGCCCAGCAGGTCCAGATCGCCGACGATGGCTCGTAGCAGGCCTTTGTTCTGCACGATGAGTTCCTTGGCGCGCGCGGCGTTCACACGGGCGTGGTGCATGACCAGTGCGACCTTGGCGCGGTTGCCGGCTTTCTTGATCAGCTTGACGGCCTCGTCCTCGGAAAGCTTGGTCAGGTGCGCGACCACGCGGGCGGCGCGCTCCCATGACTGGGGGGTTGCCGGGCGTACGTCCACCATCATGCCTCCGTAGGTCTTGCCCAAGCGCACGAAGGCGGCGCTGGACATGGACTCGAGCGCCAGCTTGATGGCGGTCGCGGCTTTCATGCGCGTGTTGCCCGCGATCATCTCCGGTCCGGTCGCCAGATCGATCACGATGTCGGCCAGGGCCGCGGCCTGCGGAATGGCGGTTGCACCCGCGCAGATCACCAGGATGATGGTCGCGCGGCGAAAACGCGCGTACTCCATCGCGGTCTCCAAGAAGGGCGTGATTTCGTCGTCACACAGGGCGCACACCACGTCGTTGGGACCGACCGCCGCCCGGCGCATGCGCTGGTCGGCCTCGCGGCGATTCTCCCGCGCCGCCTCGGCCGCTCGGGCCAGGGCGTGCGGTCCACCCGCGATGACCGACACCACCAGCGAGGCGGGCAGGGCGAAGGCGGGGACGCACTCAGCGGCCTCCAGCGCTCCCAGCCGGCCGGCGGTGCCGACGCCCACGTACACCAGCCGGCCTCCCGCGGCCAACTTGTCGGCCATCACCTGGGCGGCGGCACCCAGGGCGGCCGCGCGCGCGCGCACGGCCTTCAGCGCCAGGGCCTCTTCATCCACCAGGAGCTTGACCACCTCCTCCGGCGGCAGCGTATCCAGCATGGACGCGCGCGGGTTCTCCTGATCGTATCCTTCGCGAGGGGGGGCAGGCTGACGTGAACGTGCCATGGGCCGATTGTCGCTCGGGACGCTCGGCTTGGGAAGATAGTGACTGGCCAGCAGCCCGTGGCGAGAGTCGGAGCGAGTTCCCCGACACGCTTTCGCTATCGCAAGCCGAGCACGTCGCGCATGTCGTACAGGCCGGCCGGTCGCCCGCGCAGCCACAAGGCCGCGCGAACCGCGCCGCGAGCAAAGGTGTCTCGCGACGAGGCGCGGTGGGTGATCTCGATGCGATCCCCTTGGCCGAAGAAGAAGACCGTGTGGTCGCCCACCACGTCGCCGCCGCGCAGGGTCTGCATGCCGATCTCTTCGTTGGTGCGCGGGCCCACGTCGCCCTGTCGGTGGTAGCGCGCGGTCTTGTCGAGATCGCGATGGGTGGCCTCGGCCACCGCCTCGGCCAGGCGCAGGGCGGTGCCCGATGGGGCATCCCGCTTGGCCCGGTGGTGCGTCTCGACGATCTCGATGTCGTAAGCCGGTCCCAGGGCGCGGGCGGCGTCAGCCACCAAGCGCAGCATCACGTTCACGCCCATCGACATGTTGGGCGACAGGACGACCGGAACGCTCTTGGCAACCTGGGCGATGGTTTCCTTGTCCTGGGCGGACACCCCGGTGGTGCCGATCACGATGGCCGCACCTGCTTTGGCCGCGGCTTGGGCGTTGGCCACCGCTACGCCCGGCATGGAGAAATCAATCCACACGTCCGCGACGCCAGCGGCAGGCTTGTCGGACTGCAGGCGCACACCGCTTTCCGGCAGGCCCGCCCCGCGGCTGGCATCGTTGCCCAGCCCTGGAAAGCCCTGGCGTTCGACGGCTGCGCTCAAGACCGCGTTGGGCGCCTCGGCCATGGCGCGGATGATCATGCAGCCCATCTTCCCGGCGGCGCCGAAGACCGCGATGCGAACCTTGTCGGACATGACGAATCCTTAGAGCAGTTTCAGGTCGGTCAGGATCTTGCGGAGCTTGTCGCGATTGGCCCCGGTCATGGGGTAAAGCGGGGAGCGAATTTCGTCCGCGATCTTTCCCATCATGGCCAGCGCGGCCTTGACCGGAATGGGGTTGGCCTCGATGAACAGGCCCTCGTGCAAGGGGAACAGCCTGTAGTGCAGCTCGCGCGCCTTCTTCCAATCGCCGGCGGTCCAGGCGTCCCAGGTGGCAGCCATGTCCTTCGGTGCCACGTTGGAGACCACCGAGATGCAGCCCTGCGCGCCCAAGGTGTAGAGCGGATAGGCGGTGGCATCATCGCCTGAAAGCACCACCAGGCGATCTCCCACGCGCGAGATGATCTGCGCGGCCCGCTGCGCCGAGCCGGTGGCTTCCTTGATGCCCACCACGGTCGGGATGTCACACAGACGCGCCACGGTGTCGGCCAGCAGATCGCACCCGGTGCGACCGGGTACGTTGTAGACCACCATGGGCAAGGGGACCGCGTCGGCCACGGCCTTGAAGTGGCGATAGAGGCCGTCTTGCGTCGGGCGGTTGTAGTAGGGGGTGACCTGCAGGGTTCCGTCCGCGCCCACGGCCTTCGCCTCCTGGGTCAGCTCGATGGCCTCGCGGGTGGCATTGGCGCCCGTGCCCGCGATGACCGGCACGCGCTTGCGCGTCTCTTCCACCACGATCTTGATGATGCGGATGTGCTCCTCGACCGTGACGGTGGGCGATTCGCCGGTGGTTCCTACCGGCACGAAACCGTCGACGCCCGCGCGGATCTGCTCGTCGACCAGGCGGCGCAGGGCCTCCTCGTCAACGGCGTCGTTGCGGAACGGCGTGACCAGTGCAGTGATGACTCCCTTGAACATGCGGCCAACCCTAGCACGTCTGGCCCACCTTATTCATCCGCGTTCGTCGAAGCCCGTCAATCCTCCACGCGCACGCGCGTACCCGCTCCGACCGGCTGGTCGGAGGTGACGATCACCGCGTCCCCCGGATCCAGGCCCTGCGTGACCACCGCGTCGTGCGGCGTTCGGTCGGCCAGCACCACGCTGCGCATCTCCACGCGGCCGTGGGGCGCCGCCACCAGCACGCGCGGTTTCCCGTTGGAGTCCGACACGGCTGCCGTGGGCAGGACATAGGCGCTCGGGATGCGACTGTGGGCCAGGTGCAACAGCAGGCCCGGGGACGAGACGGCGTCGGCGGGAAAGCTGACCAGCAGGTGGGTGTCATCGCTTTCCTCGGAGACGAAGTTGCACGGCACCTGACGACCGGAGATCTCCGCGAGACACAGACCTTGCTTGCGAAGTTGCGCCGCGGGCAGACGGTTCTGCTCGAAGCGCGCACGCCACCCGGGCAGGCGCACACGCACGGCCGTGTCCCCGGGTCGCACCGTCTGCCCCAGGTTGACCAGGGTTTGGTCGACGGTGCCTGGTTCCTTGGCGATGATGGCAAGTCGGGAGAGGGCGTCGCGCGCCCGTTCCTCTAGCGCGGTCTTCTGCGCGACCGCGGCCTGGGCCGAGGCCATCTTCTTCTCATCCGCGGATTCGCGCAGGCCCTCGACCAGTTGCCTGGCGAAGGCGAGCTGCTCTTGCGCCCGCGCCCAACCGTCCAAGGCCGCGCGGGCCGCCTCGGTGGCCGCCACCACGTCCCCGGGGCGAAGCTCGAGCCCCGGCGAGGCGATGCGCAGCACCTTGCCACCCGCGGGGAAGGTGAGGGTCTGCAGGGGCGGCGGCTCGACGGGCGCGGTCGCTGGCAGCCAGCGCACGACCTCGGTGGGCTGGGCGATGATCACCTGGACCGAGACCGGCGCGGGTGGACGCTTGCCGAGCGCGAAAGGGGCCAACACCGCGCCGACCACCAGCGCCGCCAGGATCCCGAAGAGAGCGGAGAGCATCCAAGCCCCGCGACCTACCCGGGTTACCGGGGCGGGCGTGGGCGTGAGGTGACTTCTTGGAATAGGCGGTGGCGTGGCCTCTCGTCGAGGCGCAGGGCTGGCCGCGCGCGCCTCCGTGGGGAGTCGGGCCGAGCGCTGCGCCGGGCGCACGCGGGGTCGCTCGGGAGAGGGACCCACCGCCAGGGGAAGCTCGGGCTCGGAGGATGATGCGTTCGGTGTGGGGGCTGCTTCGGTGGTCGTGGCATCCCGGCCCGCGGGTTGCTCCTGGGGCGCGGGCTCTGCTGCGGGGGCGGCCTCGCCGGGCGCTTCTGTCGGAGCGGCCGCGGGTTGCTGATCCGCAGGGCCGGACTCCACCAGCGCCTCGTGCCTTTGAGCCTCCTGTGATTCTGCCGGGGGAGCTTCCACCGCAGGGGACTCGGGCATCTCGTCGGGCGGTGCCGTGGCTTTTTCGGGACTGCCGGCGACATCTTCGGGACTGCCGGCGGCGACCTCTTCAGGCCTGCTGGCGGCGACCTCTTCAGGACTGCCGGCGGCGACATCTTCAGGGCTGCCGGCGGCGACATCTTCGGGACTGCTGGCGACCTCTTCAGGGCTGCTGGCGGCGACCTCTTCAGGACTGCTGGCGGCGACCTCTTCAGGACTGCCGGCGGCGACCTCTTCAGGACCGCCGGCGGCGATCTCTTCGGGACCGGCGGCGATCACTTCAGGACTGGTGGCGACCTCTTCAGGACTGGTGGCGATCTCTTCGGGGCCGGCGGCCTCCGCAGGGGCTGGCTCCGTGGATCGCGGCGGCTCGTCGGAGAGCCCCCTCTCCGGCTCGGATTCCGGTGCTTCTGTCGCCATCGGCTCGGGCGGCGTTTCCATGCCGACCAGCCGCTCGTCTGATAGGGGCCGCGTGGCGGTGGCCAGGCTGCCTGCTTCGGGCGGGGGCGCGGTCTCGTCGCGGTGCGGGGCAGGCGTCGGGACGTGTGGCACGGGCAGGGGCGCTGGGGGGGCGCTGGGGGCGACCGGGGGGGGAGTGACCTCTGCCCTGGTCTCGGGCCTTTCCAGAAACCCGAGCTGGTCGAGTCGCGCGGCGAAGGACGTGAGCTGTTCCTCGTTCAGCTCCAGCCCGGTGGAGACGCGCACCCAGGAGATGACCTTGCTCAGGTCACGGCCATCGAAGGCCAGGGCCACCGAGTACTCGTAATCGAACAAGCGAAAGGTGGCGCCCCGCTTCGGATCATGGACGTCGACGCACCTGATCCCGCCCTCATAGAAGACAGTGGAGATCAGATCGCGCCGAAAGCGCGGCCCGTCGTAGGCCATGGATCATCTATACCCCGGGAAGGCGGTCGGGGGGTAGCGTCCCGTCAGATCGCGACGATCTCGTAGCCTTCGCGGACGAATGGTTCGATGCCGGCGTGGTTTTCCAGGTCACTCAGGAAACTCACGCCGCGCGTTTTGATGGCCTCGACCACGCTGGGATTCGCGGTGTCGCCGCAGCCGCTGCAGGCCTGCAGGCAGGCGCCCGCGATGATGCCCGCGTCCTTGGCATCGCTCACAGCCTTTTGCAGACGCAGCGGGGCTCGCTCCAGAGCGGCGAGCATGCGCGTCGCCATGCCCTCGATGATGATGCGGGTTTGGTAACCCTTGCGGTGTAAGTCTAGCGCATACAGAAAAGCATGGAGCTGCCGGCACACGTCTTCGGCAAATACGACGAAGAGGATCTTTCGTTGCATGGGTCGCAGTGTATCGCAATCGTGGCCCGAAGCTCCAGGTCGCTGGTTCGGCCGAGCTGCCGTTGTCCGCCGCGCTGAGCGTGAAGTAGGCCGGCCATGGCGCTCTTGCCCAATTCTTCCGTCGGGACGAAGATGCGCCCGAGGGAAACATGACCAAGAAGCTGCTCGCGGTTCTGGCTTTGTCCATCGGAACGTCTTGCGCCACCCATCCGCCGGTGGCGGTGGACGACCTCAAGCTCAAGCGCGTCGTCATCTATCGCAACGGCGTGGCGTATTTCGAGCGCGAGGGCAGGGTGGAGGGAGATCGCGTTCGTTTCAAGGTGCGCGGCGACGAGGTCGGGGATTTCCTTGCCAGCTTCGCGGTCATCGAGAAGGGCGGCAGCTCGGTGTGCGCCGCCTCTTTCCCGTTGAAGCGCGAGGAGCCCACGCCGCCGCCCACGCCGGAGAAGGCCAGCACGCCGCCTGATCCCAAGAAGCGCCTCGAGACCGTGGTGATGGAGCTGGACGGTCGCCAGCACGATCTGACGGTGGGTTACATCGCCGAGGCCCCGGTGTGGCGGCCCTCGTACCGCCTGGTGCTGGGCAAGGGGCAGGCGCACCTGCAGTTGTGGGGCATCGTGCAGAACCTGTCGGGCGAGGACTGGAACCACACGCGCCTGACCTTGGTGGCGGACGCGCCCCTGGCCCTGACCACGCAGTTGGAACAGCCGGTGGTGCCCGGCCGGCCCGTGCTCAGCGACGACGGTGGTGCCATCGCGGTGTTGCCGCAGGCGGAGACCACGCTGGCCATGGAACCGCCCGCGCCTCCGCCCGCGCCGGAGATGGCCGAGGAGATGGACGTCATGCCCATGGCCAAGGCGGCCGCGGAGGCGACGGTCGGGAGCGGCTCGGAACGCAGGAAGGCCAAGAGGGAAGCGTCGTCCCCCCGCAGCGCCAAGCCCATGACCATGAACCGGGTGCGTGCCCAGCAGGCGCTCGTATCCGCGCCCTCGCGCACGCGCAACCTGGCGGCCCTGGCCGCGGTGGCGGTGGCAGGCGGCGCCACCCGCTACGTGTTGCCCAACCCGGTCACGGTTCCCGACAACAACGCGACCATGTTGTTGCTAACCGACAAGGAAGTGCCGGGCGAGGCGACCTATCTGTTCGCGCCCGACCCGGGCGTGCCCGAATCGGCCTCGCACCCCTTCCGCGTGGCGCGTTTCACCAACAAGACGGGTGGGCTGCTGGAGCGCGGTCCCCTGGCTTTCTTCGGCGAGGGCGGCTTCCTGGGCCAAGGCGTGATCGAATCTCTGCCTGACGGGGCCAGCGCCACCGTGCCCTTCGGTCTGGAGCGCGGCCTGGCGGTCGAGCGCTACTCCGAGCACATCGAGGAGGGCGCGCGCTTGTATCAGGTCGAAGGCGGTAATCTGCTCATCGAGCGCCAGGTGGGTCCGCGCACGCACTACAAGGCCAAGAGCGGCGTCAAAGAGACCCATACCCTGTGGGTCAAGCACATGCGGGCGAGCGGCTACAAGCTGATTGGCGCGCCCAAGGGCACCGAGGACAACGTGGGCACGAACAGCGCCTTGGTCCCCATCGTGCTGGCGGGGCAAGCCAACAAAGAGCTGGTGCTCGATGAACGCGTGGGCCGGCCGCAGAACGTGGACTGGCTGAGCCCGCTGGCCGAGGATGCCGTCAAGGAATACCTGTCGAGCCGCGAGGGCCAGAGCGAGATGGGCAAGTCGTTGCAGGCGGCGTGGACCATCCGCAAGGACTGGAAGCGCCTGGCCGAGGAGAGCGAGCGTTTGTCCGCGGAGCAGAGTGACCTGCAGACCGCCACGGAGGAGACCCGCGAGAACTTGCGCGCCATCGAGAAGAACAAGGCGGCCGAGGATCTGCGCAAGACCCTGACCGCCCGTCTCTCCAAGGCCTCGGCTCGTCTGGACGAGGTCACCAAGCGCCTGATTCAGGTCAACATGCAGAGCAAGGAGCTGGAGCTGCGCTTCCGCGAAGCCAGCAAGGAAGTGCGCATCGCGGTTCGCAAGTAACGCTATTTCCGCCTGCGCCGGCGGGCCAGGACGGCGACGAGCAGGAACAGGCCCGTCCACGGGATCGGGTTGACGGGGCGGCCCAGCGCGCACCGTCCACCGGCCCGATGGTCGCGTGCGAAGCGCCTGGGGCGCTCGCGGTCGCAAGTCGGCGCGCCTCTTCCCCGGGGTGTTTGCTAGGGGCGCTCTCGGCCACCTGCGCGGGAGTGATGGGCCTCGTGGCGGGCAGTTGCGGCGATCTATGCGGGCGCGCAACATGCACACTGCGCGTTGACCGGGCGATCTGTGCAGGCGCGCAACATGCATACTGCGCGTCGACCGGGCGGTCTGTGCGAGCCTGCAACATGCATACTGCGCGTTAGTGGGGTGATCTGTGCAGGCGCGCAACATGCATACCGCGCGCTAATGGGGTGATCCATGCGGGTCTGCACAGCAGCGTAATCATTGGGAGCCCCCTAACCGAAACGCCGGCTCGTCGGTCTTGTACGGCTCGCCCATGACAAGACCAGCAAGCATGAAAGGCCGCCGCAGAGTTCACGGGAAGGGGAAGGAAGTGACGCTCGGGACAGAACCATCCCGCAGGTCGGTCGCGGTCTCCTGTGGGACGAGAGAGGCGAGGCTGGCAGGGCGGCTGCCTAGGGGGCTTTCTTCCCGGCGTCGGCGCGCGCGCCCCGAAGGATCCTGCGTTTGAGAAACAGCTGGTTCTCGATGCCCAGCCGCTTCTCCGGCTCGAAGCGCTGCTCGGCCGCGCGCTCGATGCACCTTGGCCCCTCGTGCCGGGGGACAACGACGTGGGCGGATCTGTCTATCTTCGCCGGCGGGCCAGGAGGGCGACGAGCGGGAACAGGCTCGTCCACGGGATCGGGTTGACGGGGCGGCCCAGCGCGCACGAGCAGCCGGAGTCGGAAGACGCGGCCGTCGTGGTGGAGGCGCTGCTGGTGCCCTTGCTGGACGCGCCGCCGG
>CAZHUY010000079.1:0-25275 GCA_964535465.1 uncultured Myxococcales bacterium | reverse complement strand
CGGCGGCCGGCAGCGGCGGCACCGCGGGCACCATCGTGGATGCCCCGGTTGATTTATCCAGCAGCAGCGACGCCGGCGCCGACGATGCGGACGACGGGTATGGCGATAGCGCCGACGTGCTCGCTGAGGTCTGCGGCGTGGCCGCGTTGGATGGGGTCAATGACCTTATCAGCGTTCCGTCGGGGGCCTACCTGAACGTTCCCAACTCCTTCACCATCGAAGCGTGGGTCTACCCCACCGCCTTCTCGAGCTCGTACCAGGAGATCGCCGCTCGCTATCAGGAGTACAGCGAAGGGACGGCGATCTTCGATCTGGGACTCACGCGAGACGGCATCCCCTTCTTCGAGGTCATGTCGGGCGGCTATGGAACGGCCCGCACGGTCACCGCCTCGCAGGCCATCGCGCTCAACCAGTGGACCCATATCGCGGGTGTCTTCACGTCGGGCACCAGCCTGGTGATCTACGTCAACGGTCAAGCGGTGGCGAGCCAGACCGTCTCCTTTGAGAGCGCGCAGGCGCTCTCCGATGTGCCATTCACCATCGGGCGCCTGCCGGATGCGAGCTCGGCGCAGTATCCCTTCAAGGGCTATGTCGATGAGGTGCGCTACTCGGCCAGTGCGCGCTACGCGGCGACCTTCACACCGGCCGCGAGCTTCACCTCCGACTCCAACACGATCCTCCTGTTCCACTTCGAAGAGGGCGCGGGTACCAGCGCGCTCGACAGCAGCTCGAACAAGAGCGACGCCACACTCGCGCAAGGCGCGCAGTTCGCCTCGTTCTGCCGCTGATCTTCGCCCAGGCTCGATCCTGGTGAGCCACCTCGAATCCCGCTGGTCGTCTGGCCAGCGGGATTCGTCGTTTGTGCGTTCGGGCGCAATTTTTGCGGGAAATGTAACGTAGGCCGTGTTACTATCGAAAGCCTATTAAATCCATGACGCGACAATTGCTTAGCGTGGATGACGATCCTCGCTTTCACCAGACGGTCTCATCGGTTCTGGCCCAGCCAGAGTTTGCCTGTCGATTCGTCTCCAAAGGGCAGGAGGCGCTGACCTGTCTGGAGCAGGAGAGCGTGGACGCGGTCTTGCTGGAACTGGGGCTCCCCGATCGCGACGGCGTCGATCTGATTCGCGACATCTCCTCGCGCTGGCCGGACATGCCCATCTTGGTGCTGACGGGTGACACAACAGACAGCCGCATCCTGGCGGCCATCCGCGCCGGGGCCCAGGGGTACCTGCTCAAGCACGAGCTGGAGAAGCGTCTGCCCACCGCGGTCGAAGAGATCCTGGCGGGCGGCTCTCCACTTTCTGCCACGGCGGCGCGGGTCGTGGTCCGTTGCATGCGCGAGCCTCACCAGAAGGTGGCGGAGGCGCGCTTGAGCAAGCGCGAGCGCGCGGTCCTGGATTGGCTGTCGCGCGGCCTGACCTACGAAGAGGCGGGGCGGGCGCTCGGCATCTCGGTGAACACCGTGCGCACCCACGTGCGCCGTCTCTACTCCAAGCTGGACGTGAACACCAAGGTCGAAGCCGCGTTCTTCCACAACAAGTGACAGCGCAGCCGGAGAGAGCAGTCCCTCAAGAGCGTGTCGTTCGCTTGCTGGCTGGCAGATCCCGCAAATGTGCCAGCAAGAGCTGCACGTCCAGCGGCTTCTCGTAGACGATCGGCTTCACCTTGTCCACGAATCCTTGCGCCTCGGGACCGAAGACGCCTCCTGACATGAACATGACGGTGCTCACGAGATCGGGCCACTCGCGCTTCACGTGCTCGTAGAACTGAATTCCAGACATCTCTGGCATCATCATGTCGGTCAGAATGGCGTCGAAGCGCTCGCCACTGCGTAGGCGCTGCAAAGCCGATTGGGCTCCGGTTTCGACCGCGACCTCGTGTTCGGACAGGTAGCGCGCCAGGGCCCGACCCACGGGTGCCTCGTCGTCGATGACGAGGATGCGCAAGCGCTTGAACCCGGGAGAGGGGGTCTGGACCGGCTCAGCCAAGTCTGCGGACGTCGGGCCCGCGACGGGAATCTTCAGCACGAACTTGGCACCCGCGCCCTTGCTGCTCTGGACATCGATGGTTCCGCCCACCTCGCTCACGATGGCGAAGGATACCGAGAGGCCCAGGCCCGAACCCTCACCCATCTTGCGGGTGGTGAAGAACGGCTCGAACAAGTGAGGGATGATCTCCTGGGCGATGCCATCCCCGCTGTCCGATACTTCGATGACAATCCACGGAGGCGTGCAGGCAAGCGTCAAACGGATGAGATTGCTTTCGACGTGGCCCTCAGGAATGGCCTGGCACGCGTTCATGAGGAGGTTGACCAAGACCTGGGCCAGTCGTCCGTTTTCGATGGCGGCATCGGGAGTCAGTCGGTTGTCGATCTCCAGCCGGGCGCGGTGGCGGATCTGGTTGCGCAGCAGGGTGACGGCCGAATCGATGACTCTGGCGGGTTGGCAGCGGGCGTGACCGCGCTGTGGTCGTCCGGAGAACACGCGAAGATCGCGGACGATGGCGGCCACCCGCTTGGCCCCGTCCATGGCTTCACGGGCATGATCACGGATCGCGTCCGCGCCCTCTCGGGTCGCGAGTCGTGCGTCGATTTCTTCGAGGTTCGACAGGACGTAGGTGAGGGGGTTGTTGATCTCGTGCGCCACGCCCGCCGCCAGACGGCCGGTCGCGGCCAGGCGCTCCAAGACCGTCATGCGCGACTCGGTCTCGCGACGGGCCAGCTCCGCGCGTTTGCGCTCGGTCACGTCGAGTGCGATGGCGGTCACCCCGACGATGTTTCCGGCCTCGTCACGCAGCGGTCCCCAGTGGCTTTCGAATGCCGCGTCTCCTTGCTCGAAGGGTCCCGAGATGACCTGGCCGCGTTGGGCCTGGGCGAAGTACTGCAGGATCTGGGCGTGGTCGGCGTACATCTCGAAGATGTTGGCGCCCACCATGCGTTCCGCGCGGCGGCCCGGCGACAGCAGGGCGAGTCCCTCGGCCAAGGTGAAGACACCGTCGTTGTCGAGGGCCCACTGCACCACCGGCACGTTGCGCACGACGCGGCGATAGCGCTCCTCGCTCTTGCGCAGCTCGAGCGTCAGCCGCTCGCGTGCGGCCTCGGCCGCGCGCAAGGCAGTTACGTCGCGTGAGACGGTGAGCAGGTGGCGCTCGCCCCGCAGGTTCAGCAAGCTGCTGGTCACGGAGAGATCGAGCCTGCGGTTGTCGGCGGTCGTGGCCCGCAGGAGACCACGGGGCAGGACATCGTCGTCGCCCTGCGATGGGACCGTCTGGGAGCCCTGGTCCGGCGGTTCGATGGTGATGCCAAGCTGCTCGATGGTGTGGTCGAGTGCTTCGGCCTCGCTCACGCGAAAAAGTCGCTCGAAGCCCTCGTTGACGGCCACCAACCGCTTGTCGCTCATGCGTGTCAGCGCCATCGGCTCGGGGCTGGTGCGAAAGGCCAAGCGGAACCGCTCTTCGCTGGCGCGCACCTCGGCCTCGGCTGCGCTGCGTTCCTGCACGAGTCGATTGAAGGCCTTGGCGAGAACGCCGATCTCGTCGCCCGAGTGGACGGGGACCAACAGCACGTCGCTGGTTCCCTCGGTCAGCGCCTCGACCTGTTTGGTCATGGCCGACAAGGGGCGCACCATCCCGCGCGACAACAAGAGCACGATGCCGAGCAGGACCGCCGCCCCCACGGCCACAGCGATCAACAGGTCTCGGCGAGCCGTGAGGAAGGGCGACTGGGCCACATCCTTGGGGTAGTGCACGGACAGAACCCAACCTGTCGAAGGAACCTGCCTGATGGCGGTGATCATCGCCGTCACGGTGGTTCGCGTGTTCATCCAGCCCTCCCACCCCTGCAGTCCGCGATCGATGGCGCGGTTGATTCCGGGAGGACCACCCCATTGCAGGACCCGCTTGGGATCCTTGTGGAGGATGAGGATGCGATTGGGGGTGGTGAGCGAGAAGTAGCCGGACTCGCCGAAGCGTGTGCTGCGGTACGGCCCGAGGTAACGTGGTCCGAAGAGATCGCTCGCGCCGGACAAGTACCCGCGCAGCTGGCCGCCCGCCTCGATTGGCACGGTTTGGGCCACGGCCGGATGCCCGGGCGTGGTCAGCGCCTCGAAGGGCAGCGACACCAGGGACTGGGCCGAATCCTCGGGAAACAAGAAACCCGGCTGCGCTTCACGTTTGTTGCGAACCGGCCCCATGCTGGCAACCACCTGGTGCTTGGCATCCATGACCAGCAGGCCCTCGCTGAAGAGAAATGACAGCTGATCCTCCTGCGCGAGGGCCCGTTGAACCGAGGCCTCGTCCAGGGTCGCCAACTTCGCGATGCGCCTGGCGGCCGCGGCCAGGGATTCGTTCGCGTTGCGAACCGCCGCCTCGATGGCCTGCACCACCGGTGTGGAGATCTCCATCTCTTGATTGCCAATGGTTTGCTCCGAGAGTCGTTGGAACTGGTAGGTGACGCCCAGGAGCAGGACGGTGGAGAGCACCACGAACGGGGTCACGGCCAGCAGCGCCAGCTTGAGGGCGAGGCTCACCAAGGGCTTGCTTCGCGTGTGCGTTGCGGGCGCACCCGGGCCTACGGCGATGCTTCGCTTCAGCATGAGGCGCCCTTTCGGGCCGCGGTGTGGTCGGGACCGAGTCTTGAACGGTGCACTGTCTTCCTAAGGGGTAACGGCCAGATTGCCGGCCGAGATAAGCATCCCCCTCCCTATCCCACGGCAGTCAGCACGACTTCCCGTTGCGAGCGGGGGCCGTCGAATTCGCACAGAAAGACATTCTGCCATGTTGAAAGCATGAGCTTGCTTTCGGCCAGGGGCACGGTCGCAGAAGGGCCCACAAGGCCGGACTTGAGGTGGGAATCGCCATTGCCATCCTGGCGGTCGTGCTCCCAGACCCCGGTGGGGATGAGCTTGCGTAAGAGGGTGATCACGTCGCGCTGCACGGAATCGTCCCAGTTTTCCTGGATCATGATGGCCGCGGTGGCGCCGCGGACGTAGATGTTGACCAGGCCGTCGGCCAATCCGCAGGTCGCGGCGAATTTCTGCACCGCGGGCGTGATGTCGGTGAGGCCTTCACGTGCGGTGGTCTGGACGGTGATGAGCTTGCGAACCGTCATGAGGTGATGTGAGGCCCACGGGGACCGTAGAGGCGGCGAGCCAGCTCGGCCAGCCATTGACCTTCAGCCGTGCCAGGCACGCGCAAAACGCCGGAGTTTGCCCCTTCGAGGACTGCGGAGATCTCGGGCGAGGGGTCGGGCAGTTGCTGCAGCAGCGAGAAGATCACCGCCAGGCCGAAATCGGCGCCGGTCTGTTCCGACCAGCGGGTGGCGGCCGAGGCCAGGGCTGGGTCAGGGGCGAAAGGCTCTTCGACCTCGTGACTCGGGCCCAGTTGATTGATGGCCTCCAGCACACGCTGGCGACGGTCGCGCAGGTTGAGATGCTGCCATGCCTCGGGCGCAAGGGGGACGCCGAGGTAGATGTCCTGCTGGCCCATGCTCACGGGGAAATCGATCTCGTCGGCGACCGGCGCCACGGGCAGGCCACCCACGAAACGCACCGGCACGATGGGACGGCCGAGCGCCACCGCCATGTCGATGAAAGCCCCCGACATCTTGGTCACCGGGGTCCGGCAGCTGAGCGCCATGGCGCCCTCCACGTGTACCATCACGCTGCGGCCTGTGGCGCGCACCTGTTCCGACATCTCCTCGATGATGGCGGGCAGGGTGGCGCCCTTGCTGCGTTCGAAGTATTGCGACATTTGCAGACGGCGCAGGCCGGGGTAGGCGAAGGCGTGTCGCATGAAGGGGTCCAGCCACGAGGTCTGGTTCTCGATGCGCGCGAGCGTCAGCAGCGGCTTGCCCAAGAGCGCCGAGGCCAAAAGCGCGAACACCGTGGATTCCATGGTGACCTGGTGGTTGCCAAGGAAGATGGCGCCACCATGGGCCGCCGCCTGCAAGGCCTCCCAGTCGCTCACGTGCAACTGTCGCAGAAAGCGCCCGACCATCGCGCGGCACACATCCTCGACGGGGCCGACGCTGCCGCCCAGCAGGCCGCGCCACGTGTCGCGAACCATGGGCAGCAAGGCCGATGCGGGGCAGGGGTTGGGCAGCCTGGCAGGACTGCCCCCCACGATGCGCATCCCCAAGCCCGTGGCGTGGTAGATGCGCTTGCCGTCGACCCACAGCGAGGACTCGGCCACCGCATACGCGCCGGCGGCGTCATGGCCCTGCTCGGTGATCTCCATGGTCACGCTGATCAGGTGGTTGTGCGGCACCACCTGGCCCCGGTATTTCCAGGTCAGGTCGCGCCCCGTGGCGATGGGCTCGAAGCGTGGGTTGGCCAGGCCCTGGGCTAACCCGGCGTGCAGCATGTGGAACTGCAGGAGCTGCAACATGGCCTCCAGGCCCAGCGAGCCCGGTTGCACGGGATCCTGGAAGAAGTGCGCCTTGAAGAACCATTCGGACGGATCCACGTCCTTCTCCGCGCGCAGGGTGCCCAGGCCGGCGCGTCCACCGCGTGCCTCGTAGGCGGTCACGCGGTCGAGCATCAGCAGCATGGGACCCGGCAGGCGCAGCGAGCCCTCGCAATAGCGCGCGGGACGACGGCGCAGATCGACCAGAAAGTCAGAAGGGGTGTCGAGCGCGGCGGACTCTTCCGGCGTGGTGGGCAGGCCGGCTTGGTTGGCGAAGGTGGCAGCCGGGAAGAAACCGAAGCCCGTGTCCATCTGCAGGATCGGCCGGTCGCCCTGCAGGCAACGCACCTGGAAGGATTCCAGGATCATGCCGCCCGAGCGCGAGATGCTCTTGAGCGTGGTGATGGTGCGCAGGGGGCCAGAGGCGGGGCGGAGCTCGCCCACGACTCGGCTGGTGCCGTCCAGGTTGCGGAAGGCCAAGTCCTCGTCGGTGCCAAGCGCGCTGCCCACGTAGCTGGCCAGCCAGCCGCAGGGTTGTAGCGCCGCCTCCAGCAACACGCAGAAGGGCATCACCGGGTGGCCGTTCTCGTCGAAGTACCAGGCGCTGGCGGGCACGTCGTACTCGGCCTCCATGGCGGCGCCGGCCTTGGGCTCGCCCATGGCGCCCTCGACGCGCATCACGCGGCTCATGAAGTGATAGGGCGGGCCGGGCAGACGCGCCACGCGGCGGGGACCGTCGAAGCCCGCGTACATGGGACCGAAGGCCTCGGAGGGTTTGCCCCAGGCGCAGGCGAGCAGCGAGCGTTGATCGAAACGGAAGCCGTCGACTTGGGCCACCTCGGGCGAGTCGGGACAGGCGGCCAGCACCTCGGGTCGATCGGAGAGCGGCCAGTCGGGGACGAGGCGCAGGCCCACGCGCCGGGCGTGGAAGGCCTTGAGCCCATCGACGGTGCCCAGCAGATCGGCGTACACCGTGGGGTAGGGCCCGTCGTGAACCTCCTCGACGAACATCTCGCACACCAGCTCCTTCGAGGTCGGGATCACCTGGCCGCGACACTGCAGCTTGTAGGTCTCCTCGGACACCGGCTCGAAACGCCAGCCGTCGCGCTTCAGGGTGTACCCCATGCCCGCCAGATAGATGGCCATCATCTGCAGGCAGCCTTCGAACATCAGGGTGCCGGGCATACAGGGATCGTTCTTGAAGTGGCCGGCGAAGAACCAATCCTGGGGCGAGATGGGCGTGGTGGCCTTGAGGTAGCCGCGCCGCCAGGGCCCCCCCTTGGGGTCGAAGGTGTCGACCCGTTCCACCAGCAGCATCTTGCCGGTCTGAATGGTGGGCGTGCGCACGTGGCTCTGCCCGGCCTCGAAGCCAGGGCCGAAGCAGGCGAAGAGATCGCCCTCGGAGAAGGCGCGCACTCGTTGGGCGGAGAATTGCCGGTGCGTACACACCACGGTCGGGGGATCGAGGCGCGGGTTGGGAAGGATCTCCTGGCTCTCGGGTGTCCACAGCACGCCCGCCGAATCGTCCAGCTCTTGCCTGCTGAAGAAGCCGGCCTGGCCCTTGCGCACGGTGAGCATGGGGCGGCCGTTGCACAGGCAATCGTAGTGGAAGAAGAAGAGGCGCACGTCGCCCTGGCGGGCGTGGCTGTCCACGTGGATGTCGTAGCGTACCGTCTCGCCGGGCCGTGGCAGGCGGCCGTGGTAGGTCAGCTCGCAGCCGAGCAGGCGGTAACTGCGCTGGCCCTGGTTGATCAGATCGATGCCCAGGTACGAGATGAGGAAGAGATCCGCCTGGCCCGATTCGATGAGGATGCCGGCGGGCATGAAGCCGCGGTTGAGGAACCAGGAATCCTCGCGCACGTCGGTCTCGGTCCACACGGTGCCGAGGCCCATGGAGGCGGGCTCGGCCTCGAGGCCCACCACGCGGTCGGCGAGCAAGAGCGGCGGCTGGGGCATGCGCACCTGCAGGGCGTGCTGGTCTTGCGGCGCGAACTGCGGCCCGAAGAGCTCGGAGATGTGGCCCTCGGCGTGGACCTGCAACTCCTGGCGCGAGAAGGTGCGCCCACGCGGGTTGGCGGCCGCGACGGGCGCATGAACCAGGTCGAGCGCCTGAACCGTGGGTGCGGGGGCAGATGCAGGCGCTGGCGTGGGTGCAGGAGGCGGCGCGGACGTCGGCTGACCGAGCAGGACGGCCAGAGCGCGCTGGCGGGAGAGCAAGAAGGACTGGTGCGCGGCGGCCTGTTGCTCGACGTGCTCGCGGTGTACGCGCGCGAGTTGCTGGCGGAATTCCAGGGCTCGCGTGACCACATCGCTCGGCTCGCGGCTCGCGGTGGGCGTGGGCGGCTCGCGGTCAGCGGTGAGCGTGGGCGTGGGCGTGAGCGAGTTCGTGGGAGGCTCGCGGTGAGCGATCCGCGACACGCGATCCACGGTACGCTGGTCGCTCACGCTCACCCCTACGGGGCTTCGGGACGGACATCCCTCCCTGCCCACCCCTCGAGCTGCGCGCTCGCCCGTCGCGCGATCCCCGCCCCCGCGATCCGCGGCACGCGGCACGCTACCACTCACGCTACCGCTCACGGGCACGCCAGCCGCCCCTGCCAAAAAATCCGTCAGGGCCGAGGGCAGCGCCGGAGCCGGTTCCATGATCTGGACCGCGGACGCCGCTGGAATCGTGGGCACGACCGGCTGTGCACGGTGGGCGGGCTGGGTCACGAGCGGGGGCTCGGGCAGGAGCGCGACATCGGCTTGCGGGCGGCGCAGATCCGAGGGCGGTTCTTCGATGAAGGTGCGCGCGCTCTGTTCGCCCAGGGCTTGCGTGACCACCAGCGCGCCTCGGGGGGCGCGGCCCTTCCACGGGGTGGGTGCGCCGGTGGAGCCGGGCAGCAGGCGGTGGGCGCAGCACAGGGCGGCGGCCGCCACGTGCAGCAGGCCCGAGGCGGCGTGGGCGTGGCCGAAGCGTGTGTGCAGGCCGAGTCCGTTCTCGCCATCGCCGAACTGCACCTCGGGGACACGATCGCGCTCTTCGCCCAACACCGCCAGCACCTCATCCCCGTCGCGGCGGATGTCTTCGAGACGCTTCAGAATCAAGACCAGCGCGGCGTCGCCGCCTTGCTGCAGCTGCTCGGGCAAGAGGGCGCGGGCCGCGCTCATGTGCACGGGCTCGGCGCCCATATCGACGGCGCCCACCAGGGCCGCGTCGATCTCTCCTTGCTCCAGGGCGCGGCGGGCGATCTCCAGGGCGCGAACGCCGGAGAGTTGCTCGGCCGAGACGCTGTGGCTGGGGCCGCCGAAATCGAACTGGCTGTTCAAGCGGTTGCAGACCACGTTGGGCATGGCCCCGATCACGCCCGCGGCACCCAGCCGCGGTACGAAGCCATCGCGCGCTTGGGCCACCCAGGCTGGTGGCGCGCCCAGCGCCTCGGCCCAACCGGCCACGCGCCAGCGGGCGCCGTGACGAGCGATCTCGGCGTCGCACTGCATGCCCACCCAGACCGCGGTTCGCTCGCTGGGCAAAGGGGTTTTGAGCTGCTCGACGGCCTCGCGGGCCGCGGCCAACACCTGCCACTGTTGAGGCAGGGCCTCTTCCAGATCCTTGGGCGGGAAACGCAGGCCCTTGAGGCTGAGCGTGCTCTCTTTCGCTGGCGTGGGGGCAGCCTGGCCGCTGAAGAGCGCTCGTGCGAAATCCGCCACGCTCTTGCCGTCCCCCACACGCGCCCCGATGGCCACGATGCCCACCGGCACGCGGGCCGGCGCCGGCTTGCGCGGGCTGGGCGGCCGTCCCGTGGGCTCCTCGACGATCAGGTGGGCGTTGTTGCCACCGAAACCAAAGGCGCTGATGGCCGCGCGCCGTGGACCAGGCTCGTTCCAGGGCTCGGGCTTTTGCAGCAGACGCAGCGGTGTGCCCGCCAGGGTGGGCGCGGGCTCGTCCAGCGAGGGCGTGGCCGGTCGCATGCCCGCGCGAAACGACGCCAGCACCTTGAGCAGCCCCGCCGCGCCTGCCGCCGTGATCAGGTGGCCCAGGTTGGCCTTGAGCGAGCCGATGGGCAGGGGTTGCGGCCGGCCCGCGAAGACCTCGGCCAAGGCGCGAATCTCGACGGCGTCGCCCACGCTGGTGCCGGTGGCGTGGCACTCGACCATGGAAACGTCGTCAGGCGACAGCTCGGCCGACGCATAAGCCGCGCGCAGGGCCCGCACCTGGCCCTGTTGCGAGGGCACGAGCAAGCCGCGCGAGCGACCGTCGTTGGAGAGCCCGATGCCACGGATCACGCCCAAGATGCGATCGCCGTCGCGGCGGGCGTCCTCCAGGCGACGCAGGGCCACCAGGGCCGCGCCCTCGGCGGGCATCAGGCCGTCGGCCTGGGCGTGGAAGGGGCGACTCTGGCCGCTGGGGCTCAGCGCCGCGAGCGCGGTGAAGCCCTGGTGAATGAAGAGATCGTCGGCGCGATTCACCGCGCCCGCCAACATCAGATCCGCGCTGCCATCGTGCAGATGGTCGCAGGCCAGCTTGATGGCGTAGATAGAAGAGGCGCAGGCGGCGTCCAGCGCGAAGGCGAGTCCACCCAGGCCGAGCGCCTTGGCGCACAGGTGGGCGGGCAGGCCCGACATGAAGCGGTTGCGCGCATCGATGGCGGGCAGATGCAGTCGTTCGACCAGATGGGGCGCGCTCTGCCCCAGCCAGAACCGTTGCGCGAACTGGGTCAGCGAGGACGAAGGGTACGACAGGTTGCCGATGATGAGTCCGGCGCGCGTCTTGTCGCCGCGAAAGCGCACCTCGCGCAAGGCCGAGCGACCGGCGTGCAGCACCCAGTGGAACAGAGGATCGAGCCCGGCGATCTCGTCCGGCGAGAGGGCGAAGCCGCCCGGGTCGAAGACTTTGTCGAAGCCTTGCACGTAACCGCCGCGATCGTGCAGGGTCTTGTCGTGCGTGTCCTTGGCGTCGCTGGCCAGCACCAGGCGCGCCTCCACCCCCCAACGCCCCGCGGGGACAGGCCCGATGAGCACACGCCCGTCGGAGATCAGGGCCCACAGCTCGTCGGGCGAGAGGGCGCCAGGCAGGACGCAGCCCTGCGCGACGATGGCGATGGGCGAAAAGCTCATGACCGGGCGGCGGATCCGTTGCCCGATCGCTTGCGCGGGCCCTCGGACGCACCCGCCGGTCGCTCGCTGCGCGGAAGCGCGTGTACTTCGATGGCGCGCAGCTCGGCCACCACGGATCCATCCGGCGCCACGAAGGCCGCGTCGGCCAGCGCCCGCTCTTGCGCGTGTTCACGCCCCACCAGCACGCAGCGCACGTGATCGGCGATCGGACCGGGTCGATAGACCTGCAGACTGCCGATGGAGGTGGGCAGGCTGGCCGTGCCCAGCTTGCGTCGCGCCCACAGCACCGCGGCTTGCAGACCGCCGTCCAGCAGCGCCGGATCCAGTTGCCAGGTGCCGGACCAGGCGCGGCCGCTCACGCCCTCCATGGTGGCGCACAACCCACCGTCGGCGATGCCCTCGACGCTGCGAATGACCTGGAAGGCCGGGCCGTGGAACAGCACCTCGCCGTCATAGACGGTGCCGGACCAGGCGGAGAGACCGGGCGCCGGGTCCAGGTTGCGATCGGGCATCGGGTGACGCTCTTTCATCTCGCAGATGGCGGCGTAGTGGCGGGTGCCATCGGCGCCGAACAGCTCGACCGCGATGGTGGACTCGCGCCCGTTGGCCAACTGCCGCGCGCGCAGGGTGAAGCGCTCGGCCGCGCCCTCGTCGAAGCGGGACAGGCGGATGCCGCGCAGGACCTGCACGTCCTTGCACGCTGCCAGGATCAGATCCGGGCGACAGGCCTGGGCCGCGCGACCGAACCATTCCAGCACCAGAGCCACGGGCACCACCACGGTGCCGCGCACCCGGTGTCCGTCCAGGAAGGCGCAGGTGTCGCGATCGACGAGGACATCGGCCTCGGTCTTGAGGGCCGTGGGATCGCTGGCCCCGTGACCCGTCAAGGGACCGCCGATGACGACCTGACTTTCGTCCCCGCCGCGCAGTTCGTCGAGTAGCATGCGCGCCCCGGTGGCCAGCGGGATCAAGGGCACCCCCATGGCGGCGAAGCGCGCGCGCAGTCCCGCGTCCACCATGCCGCCGTCCCAAGGACCCCAGCCCAGGGCACGCACCAGGGTGCGCGAGCCGCGGCGCCGTTGTTCGAGGGCCGCCACTTTATTGAGCACCTCGTTGGCCATGGCGTAGTCGGCCTGGCCCGGGTTACCCGTGTGGGCGGCCACCGACGAGAACAACAGAAGGAATGCCAGCTCGTCGTCCTTGGTTGCGTCGAGCAGGGCGCGCAGCCCCGCCACCTTGGTTCGGAAGACCTTGTTGAACTGAGCGTCGGTCTTGTCCGCGATCAGCTTGTCGGCCAAGGCGCCGGCGCCGTGGATGACGCCGGTCACGTGGCCCCAGGTCGCGCGTGCTTGCGCCACGGCGGCGTGGACCGCGGCGGCGTCGCTGATGTCCACGGCCAGGTAGCGGGCCTCGCCACCTGCCTGGCCGATGGCCTGCAAGGTGCGACGAATTTCACGGCACGCCAGGATGCTGGCCACGCGTCCGCCCACCTTGCTGGGGCTGGGGCTCTCGCCGCGGCTCTTGGCCTCGGCCAGGAGCGCGCGCTTGCACTCGGCATCGCCCTGCACACCCTGACAGCAGGCCGGCTCATCCTCCAGGGTGGTGCGGCCCAAGAGCAGGAAGCGTCCATGAGCGGCAGCCGCCAGCTCGATCACGCACGCGGCGGTCACGCCGCGCGCTCCTCCCGAGACCACCACCACCGACTTGGCGTCGAGAGGCAGGGGACCATCGGTCCGCGCGGGGGCGGGCTCGCTGCGCAGGACCAGGCGTGTTCCGTCGACCGGCAGCCCCACCTCGCGTTCCGTCCCGCCCTCCAGCAGCTCCTTGCACAGCGCCGCGGCCACCTCATCGGGCGAGCGTCCCTCGCGCCCCACATCGATGACCCGCACGTGCGCCTTGGTCCATTCCAGGGCGGCCGTGCGTGCCAGGGCCGTGGGCCCCGCCAACCAGGCGCGCTCGCACCCCGACAGGCCGAAGTCACCGCCGGTGTCCTGCACGAGGACGAGGGTGCCTCCATCCTTGGCGAAGCTGGGCGCCAGCGTGCGCGCGGCCCGCAGAACCTCGCGGTTCACCGTCACCACGTCGTCAATGCTCGGGGCCGGTCGCAATCCATCCAGACAGATGGCCGCATCGGCATCGGCAGGCAACTCACTGACCAGTTTGGCCTTGGCCCCGTAGGCGGCCAGTCTCTGCACCAGGGCCGCACCTACGCCAGCGTCATCCTCCGAGATCACCAAGTTGCGCGCGGCCAGCAGGCCCGGCGTGGTCAGACCCAGCGCAGGGGCTTGCACGGCGCGCACGGCAAAGCGTTCGATGCCCGCATCGGTGACAGGCTCCTCGGTTGAGCTCTGGGCCGCGGGGGCCGCTTGCACCTGAGCCACCGGCTTGGCTTCCTCGGTCTTGGCCGTCGCACCGGTCGGAGCCGCGCCCGCCTGTTCGGCCAGGTAGGCGACCATCTCGCGCAGGGTGCGCATGCCCGCCATGCGCGCGGCGCTCACCTCGGGCAGGCCCGGTGCGCGTTCCATCACCGCGGACAGGATCTCCACGCGTTTGATGGAGTCCACGCCCAGATCGGTCTCGAGATCCATGTCCAGCCCGACCATCTCGGCTGGATAGCCGGTCTTCTCGCCCACCACCGCCAGCATCAGGGTTTGCAGATCGGACAGGGAAATGCCGCTCGACGCCGGCGCGGCCGGAGCCTTGGGCGCGGGCGTCGCCACCACCGGCGCGGGCTCGGGGGCGGCCACGGGCGCGACCACCGAAGTCGCGGGCGGGAGAATGTCGTGCGCGGGCGGGGGCGCCATGATGGCGGGTAGGGGAGCCATCATGGCCGGCGCGGGCATGGGCGCCGGCACGAAGGCAGGCACGGCCACAGGGAGCGGCAGCGAAGTCGCCGCCGGCTGGCCGCCCAGCATGCTGGCCAGGTTGGCCATCGAGGTCTCGGCCGCGCGCAGGAACGCCGCGTGCGATTCGGCCATGGTGCGCTGGAAGGCCGCGTGGGCCTCGGCGGTCTGGCGTTGGCTTTCCTGGAAGGCTTGCACCCACGCCATCTGCAGCGCGGGGTTGCCTGCGCTCTGCTGCGTGGGCGCGGACGGCGCGGGACTGGTCGAGGTCTCGGGGGCGGGGGGGTTGGGCTTGGGCAAAACAGCGGCTCCTTCGACGGGCGGATAGACCTTCCCGTAACTCGATCCATTCATCTTCAAGGCCATGCCCGGCTTGCGTCGGGCCTTTACATCGGGCGTAGGCGCGAAGGGCGCCCACAGCCGGCGGTAGTCGACCGCCACGCCGGCCAGCGAGAGTTGGGCCAGGCCCTGTTGCAGGCTGCTCCAGCCCGGGCGGCCCTTGCGATCCAGGGCGATGGCGCGGTGGGGACGGGACTTCAGGATGTGGCCGACCAGGCCGGTCAGCACGCGGCCGGGACCCACCTCGACAAAGGTGCGCACGCCGGCTTCGTACATGGCCTCTACGAGCTCGACGAAGCGCACCGATTTGGCCACCTGGTGGGCCAGCATGTCGCGCATGGCCTCGGCGTCGGCCGGGTAGGGCGCGGCGCTGGTGTTGGCGTACACCGGGATGGAAGGCGCGTTCATGGTCACGCCCGCCAGGCACTCGCGCAACGGCTGGGCCGCGGGGCTGACCAGGGGCGAGTGGAAGGCGGTGGCCACCTCCAGGCGGGTGACGCTCATGCCCTTCTCCGCCAGGCGGCGCTCGGCCTCCGCGATGATATCGGTGGCGCCCGACAGCACGAGCTGCTTGGGGCTGTTGTGGTTGGCCACCACCAGCTCCAGCTTCCACTCGTCGAGCAGCGGCTGCACGTCCTCGCGTCGCGCCGACACCGAGGTCATGGCCCCCGGCACGGCCGCGGCCGCGGCCATCAGTTCGCCGCGACGGCGCGCCACGCGCAGCAGGTCCTCGGCGCTGTACACGCCGGCCGCGCACAGGGCGGTCAGCTCGCCGAAGCTGTGGCCGGCCACCGCCGCCGGAGTCACGCCGGCTTCACGCAGGATCTCGAGCAAGGCCAGGCTGGTGGCGCCCAAGGCGGGCTGGGCCCACTCGGTGGCGGTGAGGCGCTTGCGCTGCTGGTTGCGCGTGTCCTCGTCGAACGCCGGGCACGGAAACACGACCTCGTGCAGGCGGGTTCCGGGCGCCAGCTCCAGTTCGGCCGCGCGATCCCAGACCCGCAGGGCCGTGGCGCTGGCCATGGCCACATCCGCGCCCATGTACAGCGATTGGCTGCCTTGCCCAGGGAAGAGGAAGCCCACGTCGCCCTCGGCCGGGCCGGTGGCGAAATCGATGCCGCCGGGAACCGAGAAGGCTTGCCCCGTGGCCAGCAACTCGACCGCCTTGCCCAGCTTGCCCGTCAGATCCTCGAGGGAATCGGCGAACAACGCCAGACGCGCGGCGGAGCCAGCATCGAAGGATTCCTGCGTGGAGCGGGCGAGGAACTCCAGCGATTCATGCTTGGTGGCCTCGGCAAGCTCACGGCAACGCTGGGCCACGGCCTCGGCCGAGGTTCCGCCCACCAGCACCGCCTCGCCGCCCGCGGGCCGCACCCGGTAGGCGCGCGGCGCCGGGCCGGTGTACTCCTCAAGCGCGGCGTGAAAATTCGATCCGCCGAAGCCGAAGGCGCTGACCGAGCCGCGGCGGGGATGGCGACCATCGCGCACCCAGGGCCGCGCCATGGTGTTGAGACAGAAGGGACTGTCCTCGACGTTCAGCTTGGGGTCGGGGCGGTCCACCTTGATGGTGGGCGGCAGCACCCCGTGTTGCAGCGCCATGACCACCTTGAACAGACCCGCGGCTCCCGCTGCGGCCTTGGCGTGGCCGATTTGCGACTTGACCGAACCCAGCGAGCACCAGCCGCGATCCTTGCGTCCGCCTTCGTCAAAGACCGTGCGCAGCCCTTCGAACTCAGCCGCGTCGCCCGCCTTGGTGCCGGTGCCGTGGGCCTCGACCAGCTCGACGGTTTCCGGCCCGTAGCCCGCGCGCTCGTAGGCGCGGCGCAGGGCCTTGGCTTGTCCCACGGGCGAGGGCGCGTAGATGCTCTTGGTGCGGCCGTCGGACGAGCTGCCGATTCCGGTCAGCACGGCATAGATGCGATCCTGGTCGCGCTCGGCATCGGCCAGCCGCTTGAGCGCCACCATGCCAATGCCCTCGCCCAGCAGGGTCCCGTCCGCCTTGTCGGAGAAGGGACGGCAGTCGCCGGAGGTCGACAGCGCCGGCGTCTTGCTGAAGCACATGTACATGAAGATGTCGTTCATGGTGTCGGCCCCGCCGGTCAACACCAGGTCGGAGTGCCCCATCTGCAATTCCGCCACGGCCATGGCCGTCGCCGACAGGCTGCTGGCGCAGGCCGCGTCCGTCACGCAGTTGGTGCCGCCCAGGTCCAGGCGGTTGGCGATGCGCCCCGCCACCACGTTGCCCAAGATGCCGGGGAAGGTGCTCTCCTGCCATTCGATGTAGTGGCTGGCGATGCGGTCGCAGGCGTCCGTGACCTTGTCCTCGGGTAGCCCCATCTCGCGCAGGGCCTTGATCCACACCGGTCGCTGCAGGCGGCTGACCATGGATCCCAGAAGCTCCTGGGCCGAGGTGACGCCCAGGATCACACTGACCCGATCGCGGGGCATGTCCTTGAAGGACCCGCCGCAGGCGTCCTGCAACACCTGTTGCGCCACGATGAGCGCCAAGAGCTGTGTCGTGTCGGTCGACGGCACGATGGAGGGCGGCACACCCCATTCCAGGGGATCGAAGTCGACCTGGGGCAGAAAGGCACCGCGCCGGCAGTAGGTCTTGTCGCGGGCGCGCGGGTCGGGATCGTAGTAGTCGTCGATGAGCCAGTGGGTGCTGGGGACATCGGTGATGAGATCGCGACCGGCCAGGATGTCGCGCCAGAAGCCCCCCTTATCAATAGATCCGGGGAACAGGGCGGACACGCCGACCACGGCGATGGGCTGTTGTTTGGGGTGCTTCTTCATGCGCTTCGCGTCACGGCGGGGGCCAGGAGGGCGGAGTATAGGGGAGAAACGTTCTCATAACCCGCGTTGCTTGCGCGATCGGGACAACCCGAGTCAGCACGCGTCAGCGGGCTTGGGATGTTGCCCGGAAACGAAAAACGGCGGGTGCCCGAAAGCCCCCGCCGTTCTTCGTCGGACCTGAATGGCTAGAGCGGCGGGTACGCGTTCTCGACCAGCTGCTCGAAGAACGGTCTGAACCATTGGCCGGCCGCCGGTGCGTTGGGCAGGGCGCCCTTGCTGGCGTCGCACATCGGGTCGAGCAACAGCGGGTTCTTCACCGCCGCCGGATCGGCGCTGCCGTCCGACTCTCCCGGGGGCTTGACCCACACGTACGCGGCGATCTGCGCGTTGGGCCAAGCGCGCGGGCGCTCGCCGATGCCCGCGCCGGCCTGGTTGCACCAGTGAGCGCGCGCGCCTCGTCGATCGATCCTGTTCGCGTTGACGTAGTCTCCCGGGGTGACGGTGGACAGATCCATCTCGGGCAGGTCATAGGCATTCGACGTGGGCCGTTGGGCACCACCCCAACCGTTGCGGCTGGTGTCGATGATGATCTTCAGCTCCCACGGGAATCCGACCTGAGTCAAGGCGTCGCGGAAGGCGAGGACGAAGGTCTCCTCGTCGATGAAGTTGTTCCACTCGTAGAAGGGGGCCGAGCGCACCGGACCGCCGGTGGTGCCGTCCCAAGCCCCTTCCGCCCCGATGTACAGATTGGAATCGGAGAGGATGGGCTCGCGAACCGGAACGTAGCTGGACACGTTGCTGACGATGCCGTCGATGCTGCGCACGCCCGACTCGGTGTTGGTGAAGATGTCGAAGTAGATCTTGGCGAGGGCCCTGGGGTCTTCGCCCAACTTGTATCCCAGCCAACCGGACTGCGACACGTCCGTGTAGATGTACACGTTGGGGATGGCGTGCAGCTCGTTGACGGCGTAGCGGAGGCCCTCCTCGTACACGTGCAGCTTGGCCGCCTGGTCACACAGGGGCTTGGCATTGGCGCCCTTCAGGCCGACGTTGGTTGCCAGGTTGGCGATGGCGTCGGGCTCCAGGATGATGGAGATGCGCAGCGGGATGTACTTCGGATCCCGCAGGATGTTCGCGATGGGGGTGATGTACTCGGATTGATAGCGAACCAGGCCGTCCTCTTCGATGGTCAGCTCGCCGCTGGAGGCGCTGGAGGCGCAATCGCGCGCGGGCAGGTTGTAGAGCACGAGCGTCACCACAACGGGCCGGGTGCCCAACATGGCCTGGTAGACGGCCGCGTCCAGGTGGTCGCGCAGGCCAGCCCCGTTCTCCTCGCCCTCGATGGACGCGATGTTGCTCAGCCACACGGCGGTGGGCATCTTCGAAATGCTGTGCATCTTCTGGAACAGCGTCTTCTCGTTTTCGCCCCCGCCCTCACCGCCGTCGGCCTCGGGCGCGCCAGCGTCGCCGGGCGCTCCGGCGTCGAGCGAGGGGCCGCTGATCTCGACGTCCATGGCGGTCGAGCGGACCTTGTCCTCCCACAGAGGGTTCACATAACCACGCGCGCCCTCGTAAGGATTGGCCACACGCGCGCTGTAGCCCGGAGAGCCCTGCGGTCCGCGCTCGCCCGCGGCGCCCGGGGCACCTTGGGCGCCTGCAGGACCCGTGGCTCCGACGGCCCCTGGCGCTCCTTGCGGTCCGGCCGGACCCGCGGGGCCGACCTGGCCTGGAGGTCCAGCTTCGCCGGCTGGGCCCACGGCACCGTCTCGGCCATCCTTGCCATCACTTCCCGAGCAACCCGCCAGTCCCAAGGCACAAGCGAGTGCAGCCACAGTCCACGTCACACAGTATCTCATTCTCTTCTCTCCTATTTTCTAGTCCACCTTGCACCTGCGTCAGTTCCAACACGGAAACGCAGCGTTCAATTTGCGCCGGTGCATACCCGAAAAGGCGCCCGTCGTCTATCGGGATTGCGTCACGGTTCTCGAATCGATAGGTCTAAACGTGCTGGAGGATAGGCGCTGCTTCTGGCCAGGTTGCCGTCGCGATAGGAGAGCGCCTGGGGACAGGATATGATGCATGAGGCGCTCCTGAACGGCTCGAGGCGCGGCATGTTCACCCCCTACGGAAATCGCCTGTACGGGCGCATCGAAGAGTGCGGCACCACGTGCCTGGCGACGCGTTTCTTTCACATCGCGTGGCTGCCGCTCATCCCCTCCGAGACGGTCCTCGTGCTCACCCAGGCCGGCTTCGACTACCACTTCTTTCCGCAGCCTTTGTCGGGGCGCTCGTTGCTCGCGGCGCTGCTGCGCACCTGGGGCGTGGTGCTCATCCTCTTTCCTGGCATTCCGCTCATGGCTGGGGCCCTGACCGGCTCGCAGGGTCTGTCCTGGCCCGTCGCGCTCGGGTTCCTGTTTCACGTGGCCGTGGTCGTCTATGCGTTCACCGGGCTGGGCAAGCTCTCCAGCAAAGAGCGCGCGCAGCGCATGGTCTACAGCAACTACGTCGACTTCGCGGTGGACGTTGCGCGCGTCGGGAAGTTTCTGGTCGATCTACGCCGCAACCTGCGCGACGAGCTCAACCGACTGGCGCACGCGCAGGGGCAGACCGCGGGATCCCCGACGGGGCAGCTCGATCACATCAGCCGCGCTCTCGATCCGAAGATGCTGGACGTGGCCTATCTGCGCGCGGCCTTGGTGCTGACCCGATTGGAGTGGTCCGAGAGCAGGGGTCAGATGCGCGCCAAGCGGGACGCACAACACGAAGCCATTTGGGCCAAGCTTGAAAGCATGGGCGGGCAGGAGTCGGAGAGGCGTGTCCCCCAACGCGAATGGGTGGATCTGGGCGGGCCCGCCGTGGTGGTGGCCCCCCCCGCGCCGGAGCAGGAGAGCCGCGTCCCCGAGCGCGAGTGGGTTGATTTGAACCCGACCGTCGCCACGTCCCCGCCCGCGCCGACCCCCCCCGCCCGCGGCCCGCTGCCCCAGACCCCAGGCCCGGCCAGCGACAGCGAGGTCCTTCGCATGGCGGCGCGAAGTCGCCTGCAGTCCCGAGGTTTCGTGAGGTCCGGATCAGCGGCAAAGTCCGGGACGCGAGCGCGACGCCCAGGCGTCAGGGTGGCCGTCATCAGCGGCTGCGTCCTGTTGGGCGTGGTCGGCTTGGTCGTGATGCACGGGTTTCACAAGCGCATGCTCGCGCGCTTGGGCGAACAGGAACACAGGGCCCCGCAGGTCAAGCTGACGGCCGTGAGCCAGCCCGAGGTGATCCCCTTGCACGCCCTGGCAGACTGCCACATGAACCTGCCACGAACCTGGAACGCGGTCGCCAACCAGGAAGAGAACACTCCCTACAAATCTCTTGGCGCGACCAACCCGAAGGGCGACATGAGCCTGTACGCGGGCATGTGGCCTCTCGACACCCGGACGGAGAGCGAGGAACAGCTCGCCTTGAAGCTCGCCGGCCTGCGCGCCGACAAGACCACCCTGATGGAGAGCGACTGGCTCGACCTGCCCATCCAGCGCGCGTGGCGCGAGGTGCGGACCCTCTCTACCGAGCCCCCGCTTACCGAGATCAACTACTTTATCCGCAAGCCCGCTGTCGACATCCAGGTGCGCGCCCGTGTCCCCTCCCTCAATTTTCCGCAGTTCCGAAGGTTTCTCGAAAACATCATGCAGTCGGTGTACTGCGACGAACCGGGCAGGGCACGGTGAGCGCGCCGGGTGGTGCGACCGTGTAGAATCGTAGCGTGTTCAACGTCCCTCGCCGCTGCTTGCCTCTGGCCTGCTCTCTGCTGGCCGTGGGCTGCTCGGGTGCGCGGGATGCCGGGACGCCTGGCGATGAGGATGCGGCGGCCGGCTTCGTGGTCGAGCCGTGCACCAGTCTGTGCAATGCCGTCACCCCCAGCTATCCGGCCATCGGACAAGGGCAAGGAGCGGGCGATGTGACCATGTACGCGACCGGGCCCAGCAAGGGCGGCGCCTGCAATTACGGCGAGACCAACATCAATTACTACGTGGCGTCCAACGTGAACGTCGCGCCTGGGGACGGACTGGGGCAATGGCAGGGCGGGCGTGCGTGTGGGCAGTGCGTGGAGATCCTGGTCCAGACCACGGCCGGCCCGCGCACCGTGGTCGTGCGCATCACCGACCGTTGCGCCGACGAGTTCTGCGGCATGGACCTGGGCGGCCTGGCCCCGGCCGAGGTCATGTCCGACGGTTTCGGGCGCTATCGCGGAAGCTGGCGATTCGTTTCGTGCGCGGGCCATCCCGAGGTTTCGGACGGTCCCACCAGTCTGAACGTCATCCGCGGCAGCAACGCCTATTGGGCTTTGGTGCAGGTTCGCAATCCCCCCTGGCCGGTGGCCGCCATCGATTGGCAACGGCAGGACGGCCAGGCGCGCGGCAGCTTTGCCTATGCGGGGTCCAGCTACGAGAACGCGTTCCAGGTGCCCCTGGCTGTGCTGCAGGCCAATGCCAGTTTCCACCTCACCATCCGCTACACCGACGGCAGCGAGGCTGGCCTTACCCTCACCTCGGCCCAGTTGGCCAGCGAGCAGGTCCATGTCATCGCTTCGTGAACCAGCGGCGCGACGTGGTCCAACGCGGTGGGCGCGTGATTGTTTGATTGGTCGGGAATGGCCGAAGGCTCCTACCACCTGCTTGCCCATGGCTGACCCACGAGGAGACAACATGAACATGGCGCGTTTTGCCGCGAGCGCCCCCGCGCTGCTTCTGGCCGTGGCCTTGGGTTGCAGTGGCGCCCCGACTTGGCACCAAGACGATCTCGTCACGACCGGTGCCCTGGGGGGAAGCGGCGGGCAGAGCAGCGGCGGGTCCGGTTCCGGCGGCGAGGGAGGGGTTGTGACCAGCGCGGGTGACAGTTCGGCCGGGGCGGGAGGCGCAGTGGGGGAGGGCGGAGGACAGGCCGGCAGCCGCGCGAGCAAGAGCTCGGGGGGCAGCAGCAGCGCGGCGGCAGGGGCAAGCGGGGGCGGCAGCGCCAACCCGGGTGGCAGCATCGGATCGAGCGCATCCGGGGGCAGAGGGGGGACGAGCGGCGAAGCGGGTCGCAGCAGCGCGAGCGTCAGCGCCGAGGGCGGCACCAGCGCGAGCAGCGCCAGCCGCGCGGCCGGCGCCAGCAGCACGCTTGGTGGAAGCCGCAGCAGCGCTGGAGGTACGGGAACGGCGGGGGGCCAGGGCGGCAGCAGCGCGGTCGGGGGAACCACCCGGACGGGAGGAACGAGCGCGGCCAGCACGAGCGCGAGCACCGGCACGGGCAGCACCTTCGACTGGGGCAGCACGACCTACAACACCAACGGCGGCGCCTCGGTGGCGTACCAGAACCACTACGCCGGCCAGCAATGTCTGAACCCCGCCTGCCACAGACACAGGTTCTCGTACGGCGGGACCACCTACCAGGCCAATGGCACCACCGCCGCCAGCAACGTGCTGATCGGCGTTCGCATGGGCGGCACCTTGTACACGACGTACTCCGGGACGCGGGGCAACTTCTACGCCAGCGGGGCGGGGACGGCCTGGTCCACCGCGCAGATCGCGGTTCGCACGGCCGCGGGCACCGCGGTCATGCCCACCAACGCCAGCGCCAGCGGCGACTGCAACACCTGCCACGGAAGCACGAACCGCATCGTCACACCCTGATTGTTGGTCACGTCTTCAGGACTTGCGAATCCCGAGGTAGGGCCGGCAGCGCAGGTACTTGTACACCTCGCCTTCGCGGATGAAGGTCATGATCTGGCTCTCGTCCTCCACGGTCAGCACGAAGGAGTCGAGGACCACGGGCTGCAGCTCTGGCTGGTAGGGAATGCCCTCGGCCTCGAGGGCCGGAATGGAGATCATGACCTTTCCGTCGCTCACGGTGACCGTCACGTCCCCCACCGTCGCGTCTTGGTAGACCCCGGCGTAGGCCGGGAACAGCTCGGGGTGCGGCCCCAGATCGGGGACCGGCTGCTTTTGCGGAATCTCGACCAGGCTTGGCAGGGCGCGGGCAAAGGCCTCATCGAAATGAGACAGGCTGTGATTGGCCAGGGCCACCATGCAGAGGTCGCGCGAGGGAAGGCACCAAAAGGTCGTCGCGTAGCCAGGGAGATCGCCCCCGTGTTGCACGAGCGGCAGGTCGTAAAACGCCGGCTCGTCGGAGTCGAAGGCGAAGATCAGTCCCGGCTGCACGAACAACCCGTAACCGTAGGAGTCGAAGTCACCCACGAGCTTCGTGGAGGCCTGGGGCGACTGCATCGCGATCCGCCGCGCCTCGGGAAGCACATCAGGCTGCCCATGGACGAAGAAACGAGCCAGGCGGGCCAGATCGAGGACCGAGGACCACGCGCCACCGCAGGGATTCCCCCAGTAGTTCACGAGAGACTCGGGCGGGATCACCCGCGGTAGCCCCTGGTACAGGCATCCGGAGTCGCTGGCCTCGCAGTTCTGCCCCACCGCATAGTCGCCGTCGTCCATCGCCTCCGAGGGCAGCATGAAGGTGCGATTCATGCCGAGTGGCTGGAAGACCCTTTCGCGCATCAACTGTCGGTAGGGGATGCCGGCCGCCTTCTCGGCCACCAGGCCGGCGAGCATGAAATTCGGGTTGGCGTAGCTCCAGACTGCGCCGGGTGGGGACGCGACAAAGCCGATCCCCGCGAAGCGGCCGGTGAGGAAGCCCTCGAGCGCGGCGTCGTTCAGCTCGTGGGCGGGTGGCGTGAGCTCGTCGTAGTCGACCATGCCGCTGGTGTGGGTCAGCAGGTGGTGCAGCGTGATCTGATCGGTGGTCCCGGGGCTCTTGTCGAGGTGGAAGTTGGGGATGTGCTTTACCACCGGATCCTCCGGAGCCGCCACCTGTAGGGTCGCCACGGCGGTGAGCGATTTGGTGAGCGAGCCGATGGCGAAGAGCGTGTCAGGTGTCACCGCATCGCCGCCGCCCGCGACCTTCACGCCGAAACCATGGGCGAAGCTCACCTCGCCCCTCTCGATCACCGCGACCGCCACACCGGGCACGCCCATCTCGAGGCGCGCCTCCTCCACCAAATCGGCAAACGCCCGAAACCGGGCGGGGACGTCAGGCTCCGAATCGCTGCACGCAAGGCCGAGGGCGACACCCACCAGCGCCAGGCAGACAGTCCGGTACCTCATCGTGTGCTTTTGCCCGCTTCTCGAATAGGTCTTCATGCCTCGATGAACACCAGGCGTGCGCAACCTGTTGAGTGAATTTGGCCCTCATGGCAATACATCAGGCCAGCTCGGCAACGGCTTCCGCGCCACGCCCCCCCGTGCTGTGCCAGTAGGAAGACGGCGCCCAGACCAAGAGGAACGGCCCCGCTGAACAGCTGGTCAGCGGCCAGGGCCGGCATCCGTGTCTGGCGTCCAATAGCAGCGGCCCGTGTTGGGATTCAGGACATAGCCGTTCTTGCACAGGCAGGCCCCGTTGGCCAGGTGCCACACCACCCGGACCATCTTCGAGCAAAGGTACTCTCGGTCGTCAACCGCTCGGCCTGGCTTCTTGTCTGTAGTCACGCTGGTATATGCGTAGCAAGGCAAGCGACAGGGTCACGATGAGGGGCCCCAGCAACAAGCCAGGAGCGCCGAAGGCCGCGAGACCACCGATCAATGAGAAGAAGACCACGGTGCCGTTCATTTGCATGCCAGATTTTATGAGCAGGGGTTTGACCAGGTTGTCCACCAGCGAGACCACCAACAACGCCCACACGGCAAGGAAGAGCGCGGCATAGGGGTGACCGGTCAGGTAGACCAACAAGGCCACGAACAAGCACACGGCACCGGCGCCAATGGCAGGGATG
>CAZHUY010000078.1:0-25490 GCA_964535465.1 uncultured Myxococcales bacterium | reverse complement strand
TACGACCACCTCTCATCGCCTTGCCGAGAGGGGTGGCTCTGTCTTGGAACACGGCCTCTGACCAGGCCCCGCGGCTGTGGACATCTGGCCAGGCCAAGGCGCGCCTGCCCGGGTACCCGTCAGGCCACCCGCCTGCAGGAACGGCTAAGTGAAAAATGGTCCCTAGACGGAGGAGATCGAGGCGACCTCAGCTGCGAAGAACAGCCGGCAGGAGTAACCTGGACGGAATCGGTCAAGAAGAAGTCCTTGTTTCAGAGTCGGTGACGAGCCTGTGCCGGTCATACAGAGGTTCAAAGAGCGGATCTTTTGGAGCATGTGGCTGGCTCCCTTGTGGCTGACTATCCTGCTGTACTGGGGTCTGGCGGAGGGCCACGGACTTGTGCTTTGGCCGCCCGCGACCGCGATGCTCCTCGCGATGCAGTAGCCAGCGCCGCTCTCTCGGTTGCCTGGTGGCTTCTGTTTGGGAGATTGCGGAGTGGATTTCACATTCTTCCCTTCGTCTTCATTCTTGGGGAACTCCTTGAGGAAATGTGGGAGAGGCGTTCCCAGGCAAAGGCCGTTGGCGACATCGCCGGACCAATGGGATGAGACAGGTTGCCTTGCCGGCTCGAGATCCACGCATTGACTGCGCGTAGCCCATTACCATGAAGAAGACAAAAACCACCCGCTACGACGTGACGGAGCATCTGCGGACGCCAGAGGAAATGGCGGCCTACCTTGAAGCTGTTCTGGAAGAATCGAACGGCGATGCCTCGATGGTGGCCAAGGCCATTGGCGACATCGCCCGAGCCAGAGGCATGAGCCAGGTCGCGAAGGATTCGGGTCTGTCCCGCGAAAGCCTGTACAAGGCCCTCTCGGGCGAGCGAAGCCCCGGCATCGACACGATTCTCAAGGTCATCAAGGCCCTGGGGATCAGGTTGCACGCCGAGGCGCGGACCTAACTGGCCGCCTGTGTTGAACGGTGACGCACTGCCGTCTCCAGCATGCAAGCATTCTGCATGTTTGCAATTTTGCAATCCTATTGCATATTTTCCGCATGTGGATTGAGCGGGAATGGACGTCCTCCATCGCCAGCCTGGCGCGCGGCTTTCCCGCGGTCCTGGTGACCGGCCCGCGCCAGGTGGGCAAGACCGCCCTCCTGCGGCAGCAATTCCCCAGGGCCAGCTACGTCACCTTTGACGATCCCGCGACGGCGCGGCAGGCGGAGAGCCAGCCGGCGGATTTCTTCGACAGCCTCTCTGAACCCGCGATTCTGGATGAGGTTCAGTACGTCCCGTCGCTTTTTCGCGCGCTCAAGCAGCGCATCGATCGGGATCGCCGGCCTGGACGATTCCTGCTGACCGGCTCGCAGACCTTCGAGCTGATGCAGAACGTGTCCGAAAGCTTGGCGGGGCGGTGCGGAATCATCGAAATGAGCACGCTGTCCTGGTCGGAGATTCGACAAGCTCGCGCCGAGGCGGAGCCGCTGGCCTTCCTGGTCGAGGGCGGGTTTCCGGCGCTGCACGGTGGTCAGGAATTGGAGCCGCGAGACTTCTACAGCTCGTACGTCGCAACCTACCTGGAACGAGACGTGCGCAACCTGAAGGCCGTGGGCTCGTTGCGCGACTTCGATCGCTTCCTGCGCGCTTGCGCCATTCGCACCGGACAGATCCTCTCCTACTCGGATCTCGCGCGCGACGTGGGCGTGGCGCCCAACACCGCCAAAGGCTGGATCTCGGTGCTGCAGGCCTCGGGACAGATTCGCCTGATCGAGCCCTACCACCGGAGTCTGGGCAAGCGCCTGGTGAAATCACCCAAGCTCTGCTTCATGGACACCGGCTTGGCGTGTCGGCTGGCCGGCATCGACGATCGGGCGGCGCTGCTGCGCTCGCCCATGGCCGGCGCGCTATGGGAGACGTGGGTGATCGGACAGGTCATCCGCCACTTCCAGGCGAGTCGCGATGCCTCACCCCTGTGGTTCTGGCGGACTTCGCAGGGACAGGAGGTCGACCTTGTGATTGAGCGGGGAGGGCGCTTCACCATCGCCGAGTGCAAGCTCGCGGAAAACCCCGATGCCAAGACCACCGCCGGTCTGAACGCTTTCGCCTCGATGTACGGCGAGAACGTGGTCGACGACGCCATGGTCGTCTGTCGTCCCAGTCGCCCCTATGGGTTGGGGCAGGGGTCCAAGGTACGCGTCGTCGGGATCTCGGAGCTCATCAAGGCGATCTCGCGATAGGGAAAGCGGTGGGGGGCCGCCCAACCCCGTTCAAGGCTCCTTGCGGAATGCACATGGAAACCGGGGCCAGGACGCCAAAGAACTGCGGGTAGGCTTGCCCTCGGGATGGAAATACGACGAAGGGCGGAGCCGCTTCCTATCCGGTGAGGCCCATCGCCTCGCGCTTGGCCACGTAGGCCTTGATCGCCTGCTTGGTCTTGGCAGACAGCTGCAGGAACGCGAGGCCGATGCCCGGTTCACCTTCACTCGTCTCCTCGCTGCGCGTCCAGCGAACCTCGGCGATGGCGTCCATGAGCTCGGGACTGTCAGGCAAGGAGAAGCGCACCCGGATGCATTCGCCCACGGGAAGCAACGAATCGGTCACCACGAACAGGCCGCCCGTGCTCAGGTCCTGAGACACCGCAGTACACGAATCGTGACGGTTTTCGTAGGTAACCTCCACGGTCAGCTCGAAGCGCGGCACCAACCGCCGCTCATCCAGACCGCAGTCCTCGTGCGCATTATCTTGCCATCCCTGGCTCATGAGGGAACGCTTCGGCAGATTGCCCGCCGAACTGGAACAGGCCGCGACAGCAAAAAGGCCAGGACATCCTCGTGACATCCCGGCCTTTTCGCCAGTGGCGAGGGCGGCGGCGCCGCCGCCCGTGTGACGGCTATTTCTTCTTCAGGTCGTCCAGCTTGACCGCGATGCGATCAATCGACCACTTGGTGGCTTCCACCACGTCGGCCTGATTGTTGGCCACCGCGTACAGGTAGGTGTTGTCCTTGGTCTCGTTGCCGATCTTGACCAAGCAGCCATGGCCCTTGACGTTGGACTTGGCGCTGACGACGGTCTTGGGCTTGTCCAAGCCCACCGCCTTCAGGTTGTTGTCGTCGGCGTAGCGGTTGGCCTTCCAGTCGGAGAGACCACTCAGGATGCCGCTGACCTTGGAGGTGTCCAGGGTCACGCCGGCGGGCTTGGTCAGCTTCCAGGCGTCGTCCCCAGTCTTGCCCGGGGTCTTGCTGAGCACGAACGAGTCCTTTTCGCGCGTGACCGAGACCTCGGTGATCTCGTCGGAGGTCAGGTTGCACATGGCCTTGTCGCGGAAGTCGATGGGCCGCTTGTTGATGCGACCCGCGTTGTATTTGCCGAGCACGAAGACCTGCGGGTTGTCGGCCAGCTTCACATAGGTGTCGTCCTTGTCCTTCTTCTTCAGGCCGATGAGGATCTTGTGCTCCTTGCCGTTGCGCAGGGTCACCGTCACCGCGTTCTCGGGGGCGTCCAGGCCGGTGTCCTCGGGCTTGGCGTCGTCCGCGAAATCGTCGGCGGTCAGGCCGGCCATGCCGCCGACCAGTTCGGAGGCCGCGCTCTTGTCGAAGGGCTCGACCTTGACGCTCGACTCGACGATGCGCCATTCGGGGGCCGGACCGGCGTCGCTGGGCTCGGGCCGGCTCATCACCATGCGCCCGCGCGTCTTGCTGTTCACTTCGATCTTGGCCGCGTCCTTCTCCTCGAAGGTGGTGACGTGCTTATCGCGCCAGGCGGTGGTGTCCTTGTCCCACTGGTACTTGCTCACGCCCTTCATGGCCCAAACTTCGTCCTTGCCCTCCAGGCGCACCAGCACTTGGTCGCTGGTCACCTTGCCCAGACGCAGGTCGGCCAGGACGGTCTCGCCCTTCCTGATCTTCACGCGCAGGCTGGCGTCGCCAACCTCCAGCTCGCCGTGGCGGCTCTTCTGGTCGGAGATCAGGTTGCCGAACTCCAGCTTGGCCACCGCCTCGAAGGCCGCCTTGCCGACGTCCTTGTCGGCCGGGAAGGTCACGGGCTTCGACACCGTGTACTTGTCCCCGTCCTTCTTGATGACGGTGGTTGAGCTGCCCTTGGTGACTTCCAGGGTGTCGTAGTCGCCAGCCTTCAGCTTCGCGATGGGACGCGGTCGCTCTTCGGGTGCAAGCGTGCCCTTTTCGGGGGTGCGCAGCAGGGCGATGGTCACGACGATCAGGCCGGCGAAGATCACGCCGGCAATCAGGGTCTTGCGATTCATGGGGTTCCTCGACTGGCTAGATGGTCTGAGAACGACGGGCCACGCGCCGCAGCCGCCACCGGGCGATCCCGTAGGCGCAGAAGAGCAGGGGCAGGCCCAGGATGTTCACCCACTTGAGCGCGGTCGCCTTGCCGTCGGAGATGGGCTCCAACGGGCGACTGCCCATGGACTTGGAACGCAGCGGGATCAGCGCCTCGTCCTCCACCGTCCAGCCGATGGCATGGTGGAGCATGAGGGCGCCCGCCTCGTAGAACGGGAACATGCGCGCCAACTGTACGTATTCATCGCTGGCGAAATCCGAGTCGCCGATGACCACGATGTTCACGGGCTTCTTCGATTCCGCGAGCGGCTGATCGGTGGCCGCCGACACACCCGCCGCCGGGGTCTGCACGAAGGCGCTCTTGAGCACGCCCTGGTAGGCGTAGCCGAAGGCGAAGGGACCGCGATCCTTGGTCTCCTCGAACTTGTTGTCGGACGAGAGCACGAAGAAACCGGACTGCTTCCAGCTGTTGGGGCGCGAGGAAGCCAGCTTCCACAGCTTGCCACCCGCGGGCGGATTGCCACCGGCCAGGGGGCCGACCAGATCCACCGTGCTGGCCAAGGGGAACACCACGCCCCGAATGCCGTCCACCACGGAAATGTCCATGCCCTTGGGGATCTCGGTGCCCACCCAAACCGGCAATTGCACCAAGCCGCGACGCCCACCCGGCATGTCGATCACGCCCGGCGCGGCCGCCTCGCGATCGAGGATGACGTCCTTGCCGATCTTGAAGCCGTAGGCCTCCAGCATCTTGTCCAGCCCGCTGTCGTTGCTTTGCACCATCTTCAACTGGGCCATGGCCTGATTGCCGAATTGGCCGTTGGGCGAAGACACGGTCATGCCGTCGACCAGGAACACCGCCCCACGTCCCGACATGAGGAAGCGGTCGATCTCCTTCTGTCCCTTCTCGTCGATGGCCTGCTTGGGGCCGCCGACCACCAGGGCGTCGATGTCGGGGGCGATCTCGGCGCTCGACGGATTGACGGTGGTGACGTCGTATTCCTGTTCCAGCACCTGCTTGAGGGCCTGGAAGCCGCGGCTGGTGTCCGACTCGCCGTGACCGGTGGTGAACGCGATCTTCTTCTTCTTCACAGTCAGCTTCTTGATGAGCGACGACACCTCGAACTCCAGGCCCTCGGCACGGCCGACCTGGGGAATCGCCTCGGTCTTGTCGCCGTACTGCAGGCACAGGCCCAGGTAGTACGAGCCCATCTCGAACTTCGAGCTGCGCAGCACCTGAATCTGGATTCTCTCCACCTTGCAGGCACTGGCCTCTTGCTCGAGGGCCTTGTCGGAGCCGGGATCGACCGCCTCCCAGCGGAACTTGCCGTTGGAGCTGGTGCGGTATTCGTCGATGAGGTCGCGCACGTAGCGGGAAAGGGTCTTCATCTCGGGCGGCAGGTCCGTCGAGATGTAGGCCTTCACGCTCAGATAATCCGGCAGCTTCTTGACCAGATCCTTCGACGGCTGCGACAGGGTGTAGACCTTGCGCTCGGTCAGATCGATGCGACCGAAGAACCTGGTGGAGAGCAGGTTGACGAGGACGACCACGCCGACCACGAACAAGGCGTACAAAATCGCGTTCGAGGCGTAGGCGCGCTTCTTGGGGGCTGTAGATGGGGTCGACATGATCACTTCCACTTCCGGGATTCGAGGGAAACCGTGGCGATGACCAAAGAGACCACCATCACGGACAGGTAATAGATGACGTCACGCGAATCGATCACCCCACGCGAGATGGACTCGAAGTGCGCGTCGATGCTCAGGTAGGAGAGCACCGGGCGCAGCGCCTCGGGGGCGACCTGCAGCATGCGGCCGAACAGGAACAGCGCGAACGAGATGGCGAAGGCGATGATGAAGGCCACGATCTGGTTGCGCGTGAACGACGAGGCCATGACCCCGATGCCCATATAGGCGCCACCCATGAGCAGCAACCCGATGTAGCCGCCGATGGCCGGACCGCGATCCAGGGGGCCCATGAAGCTCACCGTCACCGCGTACAGCCCGGTCAGCAGCACCAGCGTGGTCAGCAGGCCCATGCCGGCCAGGAACTTGCCCAGCACCACCTGCCAGTCGCGCACCGGCATGGTGACCAGCATCTCCAGCGTGCCCCCGCCTTTCTCCTCGGCGATGAGCCGCATGGCCATGGCGGGGATGATGAAGCTGAAGAGCAAGGGCAGGATGTTGAAGTACCCGCGCATCTCGGCTTGGCGCTCGATGAGCACGGAGTTGAAGAACAGGTACCCGGCCAGCAGCATGAACACCGTGACGACGATGTACGCGATGGGCGAGTTGAAGTAAGTGCGGAGTTCCCGCTTGGCTATGGTCAACGCGGCGTTCATGACTTGGTCTCTTCCCCGGTGGTCAGGTTGCGGAACACGGTTTCCAGGCTGGCGGCCTCGCGGGTCAACTCGAGCAACGTCCAGTTGTTGTCCACGGCCGCGCGGAACAGCATCTTGCGCAGGTCATCGTCCCCGGCGGCGTCCAGGGTGAAGGTGTGGGCGCCGTCTTCGCCGAGCGCGGTCTCGCAGCGGGTGACGCCCTTGAGGCCGCCCAGCTTGGACTTCACGGCGTCCTGCTTGGCACCCTCGGCGGCCACCACCACGCGGTAGCGGCTGCCCCTTTCTCGGCCACGCAGCTCGTCGGGTGTGCCATCGGCCACCAGCTTGCCGCCGCTGATGATCAGGATGCGGCTGCAGGTGGCTTGCACCTCGGGCAGGATGTGGGTCGACAGGATGACCGTCTTCTCCTTGCCCACTTCCTTGATCAAGTCGCGAATCTCGACGATCTGGTTGGGGTCAAGGCCGCTGGTCGGCTCGTCCAGAATCAGGATGTCGGGGTTGTCCAACATGGCCTGGGCCAGGCCCACGCGCTGACGGAAACCGCGCGACAGCTCGCCGATGAGCTTGCCGGCGACATCGTGCAGGCCGCAACGACCGCCCAGCTCCTTGATGCGCGGCTCGCTGTCGCCCGAGGCCATGCCGCGCATGGCCGCCGCGAACTGCAGGTACTCGAGCACCGTCATGTCCTTGTACAGCGGTGTGTCTTCGGGCAGGTAGCCCAGACGCTTGCGCACTTCCAGCGAGTCATCGAATACGTCGAAGCCAGCCACCCTGGCCCGGCCGCCGGTGGGGGCCAGAAAGCAGGTCAGCATCTTCATCGTGGTCGACTTGCCCGCGCCGTTGGGTCCCAAGAACCCCAGCACCTCGCCCTTGCGCACGTTGAACGTGACGTCGTCTACCGCCTTCGTGAGCCCGTAGTGTTTGGACAGGTTCTCGACCTGAATCATCAGCTCTGCCATTTGTTCCTCGTTGATTTGTTCTGTCGAAGTCGAGTGCGACCCCGCCGGGCAGCCAACCGCAAAGACTTCGGATTTATTCCCGAAGCACCACCCGGCCGTTTCAGCAGCGTTTCCACGTACTGCGGGTTGGCGGTCGGTGTCAAGCCGAGCGCTGCGCCAAAGGATACCTATCCTGCCTTGTGCAAAACCGGGCCGAGCGGAGCCAGCGACTGCAACCAGCGTGTGGCCACCGCTTCGCTGGCGGGGTTGAAGCGCCCCCCGGGTGCCGCGCCCTGCAAAATCAGGGCGCCGGATTTTGCCATGTTTTCCGTCTCTTGCGGCCCATTACCAAACCTTTGCTTGAAGTCGGCCACGGTGACATCGGACAGGGCCGCCAAGCCCGCGGATTCATCGCCCAACAGGCGGCGCACCAAGATGGTTCGCGCCAGCAGCCCGGCATCCAGCTCGGCCGGATCGGTGATGCCCAACTCGTCCCAACGCTCGGGCGCCAGGTGCTCGGGGAGAAGCCCCAGGCCAAGCAGCAGGGCCAGCGCCGCGCCCGCGCGCTCCACCGCGGCCGAGGCCTTGCCCAGGTCAGCCAGCTTGCCAAAGGGGCGCACGCCCGCCTCGGGCGGGGCATCCAGCAGGCGCGGGAACATGGGACACAGGCGGCCCACCGCGTGCAAGACCTCCGCGTCTTCCGGCTCCCACAGGTCCACCTGGGGCCGCAGGCGGGCAAACGGGCTGCGGGTCTCGAGCGAGCGGGCCAGCTTGCGCAGCTTGCCCGTCAGGCTGACCCCCACGCGGAAGAGCAGGGGCAAGGACAGCCCGCGCAGGACCGCCGTGCCTTCGCTCTGGTCGCGCCGGTTCAGGTATTCCAGGGCCAGGTCCAAGGTCGCCGCCACCCGACCCAGAACGCCGGCCACGGCTTCGTCATCGCCCGGCGAGACCCGATCGGCTGACAACACCTGGTTACACAAGAGCGCCAGGGCCGCATGCACCTTGGGCGCCTCGTCCGGCCCCAATCCCGCCACGGCACGGGCAAAAGGCGTGGTCCCGGCCAGGCGATCGACCATGACCAAGGGCAACACCCGCGCTGCTTCATCCTCCGTCCTACCCGGGGAGGACGGGGCGGCGGACAGCCGCACGCTGGTCGGATCCAGCTCGCGGTAGATCTCCAAGGCCTCGTAAAAGTCCACGAATCCCAGGTCCGCCAGGCGCCCGCTGCGCCAGCGAAAGGCGGTTTCCTCCAATTCGGAATCCATCTCGCCCTTCAGGCCCACCAGCAAACGCCGCATCATCTCGTGGTCGGCGCGGTACAGCTCCTCGACCAGGCGTTGGGTGATCCGCTGCGTGGTCTCGTCGCCCAGAAGCTCCAAGGCGAACAGGCGATCGGGCGTGGTGAAGAGCGTTCCCTCGGTGTCGGCCGGGGCCTCTTGCTCCTCGGAGAGCTCGTGAACGCGGGTCCGCTGCCGCAGCAGCAAGGCCAGCAGCTCGACATCCAGGCCGCGCGCCCAAGCACCCACGGTTTCATAAGGGGCCTGCGCGATGGCCGCCAGCCACTCCGTACCGCGTTCCAGCGAGAGCCGATCGTCGTCCCAGATGGCCAGGTCCAGCACGCCCTGAACCTGCTCGGCGCTGCCGTGGATCAGGACCTCCAGCGCATCGGGGAACCCCAGCTCGTGCAGGACGTAGAAGAACTCGTCAGCCGGCAGGGCGCGAATGGCGGCCACCGGATCCGAGGCGGCAAACAGGGCCTCGACCCGACGGCTGCCGCGGTGATGTTCGAGTGCCCCTCGACCCGGGCGCAAGGGGACGACCTTTCCTGGACCTTTGTGCGGTGTGCTCACGGGCGCCACTATGAATCACGGGTTCGCCTCGGTCTATCCTGCCCGTGACAATCTCGTCACGATTGACAGCACGACCCGGTTCGGCGATACACCCCAGCACGATGCGCATCCTCCCCCGCGAAGAATCCTTCTTTGACGAATTCGAGAAGCACGCCGCCAAGACCGTCGAGGGCTGCAAGGCTTTCCTCGAGATGGCCGACGGTTCCAAGGATTGCAGGACCGCCAGCCCGCAGATCAAGGCCATCGAGAGCGAGTGCGACAACATCACGCACGCCGTGGTGGCGCGTCTGCACAAGACCTTCATCACCCCCATCGACCGCAACGACATCTTCCGCCTGATCTCGAAGCTGGACGACGTCATGGATTACGTCGAGACCGCGGCGCAGCGCATGTTGGTCTACGAGATCCACGAGCCCACCCCCGAGCTGGCTGGCCTGGCGCGCAGCCTGACCCACGGGGCCCAGCGCCTGCTGGAAGCCCTGTCGGGCATGCGCAACCTCAAAAACCCCGACCTGATCCTCGAGAAGTGCGTGGAGATCAACCGCCTGGAAAACGAGGCGGACGAACAACTGCGCGTGGCCCTCGCCAAGCTCTTCCGCGAAGGCAACAAGGATCCGGTCTCCGTCATCAAGTGGAAAGAGATCTACGAGCTGATCGAGACGGCCACGGATAGGTGCGAGGACGTGGCCAACATCATCGAAGGCGTCGTCCTGGAAAACAGCTAGCGCCTCGACCGGGGCGTAGTGATTGCAGCTGGCGCCGTGGCTTTCGTGCGATGGCGAGGCGCGAGGAGGGCGCATAGCCGTAGCTATGTAACCGACGAGCAACGAAGCCAGCGCACGAAAGACCAAACCAGATGCGAGCAGTACGCATCGGTCGAGGCACTAGTGGGCAGGCGCTGAGGGCGCCGGCCGTGCCTCTTGCTTCAGGCGCTGGATCAAGCGCAGGTAGACGCTGCTGGCGGCGGCGCACAGCGCCTGCAGATCGGCCACCGGGACGTCGGGTAGGGGTCCGCAGTCGTCGGCGTGGGCGTAGACCAGGTTGAGCACACGGGTCTTCACCAGGATGGGGACCACCAGCACCTCGTCGGGCTCGGGGCATTGCAGGTACTTCCAGATCTGGCGCTGCAGCTTTTGCCCGTCGGATGGGGGCGCGCCCCGGAAGGTGCTGCGGGACTCATGCGCCGTTCGAAAACACGACGGCATGGAGAGGGGAAAGGCGATGGTCTCCACCGCCTCGTCGCGAACATCCGGAGCAAAGCCTCGCCACACGCGGGCTTGTCCCTCGCGCACGCCGAACACCATGCCGCAGCCGAAGGTGCCAGCCATGAAGTCCCGGATGATACCCACCACGCCGTCGCGGCTCGTGGCCAGGGTCAGTCGGTGGAGGGCCTCGTCCAAATCGATGGCCGCTGCCAGGCGCGCCTTCGGCCTGGGGGGTGACGGGTTCTGGTGCGCTTGAGAAACCGGCTGCGTTCTGGCGGGCTCCGGTGTCGGATGAGCCGCGGGGCGGGCCAGGGGCAGCTTCACCTGCTCATGCGGGGGCCCCTCGACCGCCGGCCGCAGAACATGGGGCGTGGATGCGTTCGGGGCGCTGTGCGGCGCGGACAGACGCGGCTTCAAATCCAGGTCCAGCCCGTACAGCCGCTTGATGTTGCGGGCGATCACCAACTCGGCAGCCACCATGGGTTCCACCTGCGCGCCCAGAGCAAAGGCGAGATCATCCACCGCGGTCATGTCCATGGGGTTGGTCATGGCCACCACGATGCGTTTGTTCTCCCTGCGCGAATAGCCGAGGGGCACGGCCTGGAAGCGCACCGCCAAGCCCGGTTTCAGCTTGGCCACCACCGACGGATCCGCGTGCGCGAAGTGATTCTCCAGGGTGGCGGGGATCCCCAACAGCCGGCCCAACGCGGTGGAGAGCTGGTCGGTGCCGATGAACCCCAGCTCGACCAGGTGCGTGCCCAGGCGGGCGCCCGAGCGCGCCTGAGCTTGCCGCCCCGCTTCGAGCTGCTCGGCCGTGATCTGGCCAAGCTGGATGAGCATCTCGCCCAATTTCATAGGGGTATACGCCAGGGATATCGGCACTCTTCGCCGACTTCTGCAGCATCCACCGCCCGTCGCCTGATAAAAGATCACGTGTCGCATGCCCCTCCCGTTTACCCCCGCGCGTCGTCTGTCCCTGGCCGGCCTGACCCAGCAGTTGCTGCAGGCCTATGGACCCCAGGGCTGGTGGCCGCTCATGGAGCACCAGGGAGACAACCCCACGCTCACCGGCCGCCTGACCGGTTACCACCCCGGCGACTACACCTTCCCGCGCACCGAGGCGCAGCGCTTCGAGATCTGCTGCGGCGCCATCCTGACCCAGAACACCGCGTGGCCCAACGTCGAAAAGGCGCTGCACTCGCTGCGCAGGCAAGACCTGCTCAACCCGAAAGCCATCCTCGCCGCACCGGACGAGCCGCTCGAGCAAGCCATCCGGTCGTCGGGCTACTTCCGCGCCAAGGCCCGCAAGCTGCGCGCCTTCAGCGAGTTCCAGCGCGCCCTCGACGGCCGCACGCCCTCGCGCCCGCAATTGCTTGACGTGTGGGGGGTGGGCCCGGAGACCGCCGACAGCATCCTGCTGTACGCCTACGCCCAGACCGAGATGGTCATCGACGCCTACACCATCCGCGTCCTGCACCACCACGGCTACCTCCGCAAACCGCCCAGCTACGCCGAGGCCAAGGTGTATTGCGAACGCCACATCCCGCGCACCCTGCACGACTACCAGGAATTCCACGCCTTGATGGTCGAGCATGCCAAGCGCCTGCGGACATTCCCCAAGAGGCAGCAACCCCGCGAAGCGAATCGCGTGTTGAGGGACGTCTCCGTCGGCCGCGACCGACCGTCGCCCGGCTAGGCGCCCAGGATCTTGGCCAGGATCCCGTCCAGCTCGTCGAGCGAGGTGTAGTGGATCTGGATGTGGCCTTGGCCGGGGCCCGACTCCACCAGCTTGACCTTGGCACTCAACGCGCGCTGCAGGCGCTGGACCAGGTCGCGGGCGGCGGGGGATTCGGTCGGCGCGGGTGGGGCAGGGGGAGGGGCGCCTTCGCGTTCGCGACGGACCATGGCCTCCACCTGGCGGACCGACAACGAGCGGCTGGCGGTCTGGCGGGCCAGGCGCTCTATCACGGCCTCGTCTTCCAGTCCCAGCAGGGCGCGGGCGTGTCCCATGGACAGGCGGCCGTCGACCACCATGCCCCGCACCACCTGCGGCAGCTTGAGCAGGCGCAAGGAATTGGCCACCGTGCTGCGTTCCTTGCCCACACGCGCGGCCAGGGATTCCTGGGTGTAGCCGAACTCGGCCACCAGATGCTGATAGCCCTCGGCCTCTTCGATGGGGTTGAGATCCTCGCGCTGCAGGTTCTCGACCAGCGCCATCTCGAAGACCTGGGCCTCGGCCACGTCGCGCACGATGGCAGGCACCTGGTGCAAACCGGCCCGCTGGGCCGCGCGCCAACGCCGCTCGCCCGCGATGAGCTGAAAGCCGCCACCCGCGCGGGCACGAACCACCAAGGGCTGAATGATCCCCTGGCTGCGGATCGACTCGGCCAGCTCGTCCAGGCGGGCATCATCGAAATGCCGACGCGGCTGCTTGGTGGACGGGTGGATGTTCTCGATGTCGATGGTACGCAGACTGCTGCCGGGCTTGGCGCTGGCGGCTTCACCCTCGGCGGACAGCGCGGCGGGCGGCGACGGGATCAGCGCGGCCAGGCCGCGTCCCAAGGCTTGGCGTTTCCCCGAACCGTTCATGGCGTCTCCGGCTCCGGTCGCGCATGGCGGGCCAGGAACTCGCGCGCGGCCTCCATGTAAGTCTTGGCGCCTTTCGAGGCGACGTCATACAAGAGAATCGGCTTGCCGAACGAGGGGGCCTCCGACAAGCGCACGTTGCGCGGGATCGCCGTCTGGTAGACGCGCTCGCCGAAGTGGGTGCGCACCTCGCTGGCCACTTGTTCGGTCAGGTTCTGCCGGGTGTCGACCATGCACAGGAGAATACCCTCGATGTCCAGGCCGGGGTTCAGCGACTTGCCCACCAGAGAGACGGTGGCTTGCAGGTCGGACAGGCCTTCCAGCGCGTAGTACTCGCACTGCAAGGGCACCAGGACGCCGTCGGCAGCGCACAACGCGTTCACCGTCAGCAGGCCCAGCGAGGGCGGGGTGTCGATGATGATGAAGTCGTAGTCGGGCGAGACCAGGCGCAGGGGCTCGCGCAGCTTCATCTCGCGGCCGGCCTCGGACACCAATTCGATCTCCGCGCCGGCCAGGTCCTGGCCCGAGGGCACCAGCTTCAAGAACGGCAGCTCGGTGGGTCGAGTCACCTCCGCCACGGTCTTGTGCCCGATGAGCACGTCGTACACGCTGCCCTGGCCGGTCCCGCCGGCCTGGCGCGCGTGCCCCAAGCCCGAGGTCGCGTTGCCCTGCGGATCCATGTCCACGAGCAACACACGTTTCTCGGCCACCGCCAACGAAGCGGAGAGGTTGACTGCGGTGGTCGTCTTGCCGACGCCGCCCTTTTGGTTCGCAACCGCGATGACCCGGCCCATGGTGTTCCCGTGCAGAGGGGTCCACCTCCTAGCATCAAGTGGGTAGGGGTTTCAACCGACGCCGCCGGGAATCGCAGGTGACAGGGACCTGGTGGCGGCGGGCAGGAGAGAAAAGCACACAAATTTGACGGGTCGGGGCTTTGCCGTACTACTTGAACCTACATGTAGTGATTTTCCCTGCCAAGCAAGGAGGACCCCGATGAGCTACGGCGATATGAAGACCTACCGGACGTTTGAAGAGTTCGAGCGCGAGGAGCTTCGCCGCATGGACGCTGCGGGCGGCTCGGTCGACGAAATGATCGACACCATCTTCGCCGAGGAGCTGGACCTGGAAGGTGTCAGCGGCAGACGCAACTCGTACAACGACGACGACGAGGACTAGAACTTCTGCGAGGGCACATCAGGGCGGCTGCGGCGAAGCACTTGCACGCCGGTGCCGAGCATCAGGCGGATCTCATCGCCGTTGACTCGCCCCTGATACGCATCCAGCCGCCGGATCCCTCGATCGCACGGCCCGCCTTCCAGCACGGCCGTTCGCCGTTCGAAGATCGAAACTGAATCGCCTTTGATCTCTCCCGTCACCTGGTAGCGCGTGCCCACGCGGAAATCCAGGTTGCCGCTGCAACGATAGGGGAGGCCGTCGTTGGAAACCTGGCGCACCCAACGGTCGTAGTGGCCGGTCAACTTGTTTCCTTGCTGCACCAGGTGCCACTCCTCCCTCTCGCTGCGCTCGTCTCCCTCGGGGGTCACCGTGCTGTGTTCCCACAGCCAGAACCCCTCGGCGTCGGCCAAACGCCCATCCTCTTCTCGCAGGTTGCGCAAGGGGGGCGTCACCGCGAAGGAGGGCGTTTCGACCTCGGCCTGGGTGACATCCAGCGCGGCCTCGGTGGTCTGATCGGGACCTTTCGGACGGCGTAGCAGGACAAAGGGGGACCCCTCGGTGGCCAGGGTCATGACATCCCCGCGGATGTTGGCGTGGATGGTCCGTTGCGGTCGCACGGCGATGGGGCAGGGGCCGAGCGCCTGGGGCTGTCCCACCTCCTCAATCTCCGCCTGGTTGGCACGAACGAGCCCACGCACCTCGACCTCAACCTTCACCTGGACCTTGGGGCTTCCCGTGCACTCGTAGGGTCGTCCATCACCCGACAGCAAGGTCAACTCGGTGACGTAAGCACCGCGGATGACGGGGCCGTCCTGGACAAGGTTCCATGATTGTCGCTCGATGCGGGTATCGCCCGCGGTGACACCCGTCCCCATGGTCGTTTGCGAGACACCTTCCCAAATGCCCGCCGCGTTCGCCGGCAAGGGAATCGACGGCGCCCCTCGGCGCCCCGAGGCGCAGGCAGAGGCGGAAAGAACCAAAAGCAAGAACAACCCCGTTCGCACCATCACAGCCTCACACCTTTAGGGTACCCCCCGCGGCGTCGGCGGCCAGGCGCGGAATCAGCCGGGGCTTTGCAGCAACGACTGCAACTCGGCCGAGGCTTTCTCCCAGTCGGCCATGCGCTTGGCGAGCAGCTCACCCAATTCGCGTTCGCGATCGGCCAGGGCGTGCAGTTTCTGCCAATCGCCCCCATGATCGGCCGTCAGTTGGGTGCGCAGATCCGAGACCTCGGCTTCGATGCGCGCGATTTCCGCTTCGAGGCTCTCCACCAGCCGTTCCAGACGACGCTGGTTTCGTTCGCGTTCTTTCTTGGCGGTGCGAGACAACTCGGATGACGACGGGGTCAGCCGCTCCGGCGCGGTCTCCTTGGCTGCGGGTTTGGCCGCCGCCTGCTGCTCGCGATAGCGGCGCCAGTCCGAGTAATTGCCCAGGTGCGCCTGCAGACCGCCATTGTCGAACACCAGCAGGCGCTTGCACACGCGATCGAGAAAGAAACGATCGTGGCTGATGACGATGAGCGTGCCCTCGTAGTTGTCCAGGGCATGCTCCAGGGTTTCGCGCGCGGGAATGTCCAAATGGTTGGTGGGCTCGTCGAGAGCGAGCACGTTGCGCGGAAAGAGCAACATCTTGGCGAGCGCCAGGCGGCTGCGTTCGCCCCCGGAAAAACCGCGCACGGTGCGGAACGGATCGTCGCCGAAAAAGCGAAACTTCGCCAAATAGGTGCGCACCACCTCGGGCGACAGATCGCCGCGCACGGTTTGGATCTCCTCGATAGCGGTGCGCTCTTCCGAAAGGGAATCCAGCTTCTGATCGAAGTAGCCAAGCCGCACACCCGCGCCGCGCTCGACGATCCCTTCCAGCGGGGCCAGCTCGCCCACGATGGTCTTGAGCAGGGTGCTCTTGCCGCAGCCGTTGGGTCCCACGATGCCCAACCGGTCCCCGCGAAAGACGTTGACCGTCACATCCTTGAGGATGGGCTTGCCGGGATAACCGACGCTGATGTGCGGGGCGCGTACGATCTCCTTGCCGCCCAGATCGCCGCCGGTCTGAAAACTGAGAGAGATCTTGCCGGCGAGCTGCCAATTGTCCTCGGGGCGCTCCAGGCGATCCAGCTTCTCCAGCATGCGGCGCCGGCTCTGCGCCTGCTTGGTCTTCTGCCCGGCCAGGTTGCGCCGGATGAAGTCCTCGGTCTTCTCGACGTGCTCTTTCTGGCGCTCGTATTCCACGCGGGCGCGTTCCAAGCGGGCGTCGCGTTCAACCACGTACTTGTCGTAGCCGTAGGCGTAGCTCACGAATTCGCCGTTCTCCAACTCGACGACGGCGCGACAGGTGCGCTGGATGAAGGCGCGATCGTGCGACACCAGCACGAAGGCGCCCGGGTAGTCATTGAGGCGCGCCTCCAAACGCTCGATGGCGGCCAGGTCCAGGTGGTTGGTGGGCTCGTCCAACAGCAACAGGTCGGGTTGGCGCACCAACACCTTGGCCAGCTCCAATCGACCACGCTCGCCGCCCGACAGGGTCGACACCGACCGCTTCAGATCCGCCTGCGCCAGCCCCACGTCAGCGGTCAGCTCGCGCACCCTCGTCTCCAGATCGTAGCCGCCCTGCAGGCGGTAGCGCTCTTGCAGGTCGCCGTAGCGTTTGAGCGTGGCCTCGTCGGCGTCGGCCAGGTTGGTTTCCAGGTGCGAGAGCTCGTCGTGCAGCGCCTGCACGTCGGCGAAAGGCTCCAGCAGGGCGTCCAGCACGGTGCCCTCACCGCCCAGTTGGTGCGACTGGCGCAGGTAGGCCACCGTCTGCCGCCCCAGCACGCGCACGTCCCCGGCATCAAGCTGCAGATCGCCAGCCAGCAGCTTGAGCACGGTGGATTTGCCGGTGCCGTTAGGCCCCAGCAAGGCCAGGCGATCGCCTGGCCTTATCAGCAGCGAGGCACCGGTCAGGATCTCGGTGCCGGGGTAACCAAAATGTGCGTCAGCGAACTGGGCGAGACTCAACCGTTGGCCTTCATGAAGTCGCGCATGTGGTCGGCCAAGCACTGGCAGCCTTCCACCGGCATGCCGTTGTAGACCGAGGCGCGCACACCGCCCACCGTGCGGTAGCCCTTGAGCGCCAGCATCTTCTTGGCCGAGGCCTCCTTGAGGAACTTGTCGGTCAGCTCATCGCTGGGCAACTTGAAGGTGATGTTCATGTGGCTGCGCACGGCCGGGTCAGCCACGGTGCCCTTGTAGTAGCCGCCCGAGCCGTCGATGGCGTCGTAGATCAGCTTGGCCTTGTCGGCGTTGCGCTTCTCGATGACGGCCAGACCACCCTGGCGCTCCAGCCAACGGAAGGTCTCGAGCAACACGTAGATGCCGAAGGTGGGCGGCGTGTTGAGGCAGCTCTTGGCATCGGCGTGCACCTTGTAGTTGAAGATCTTGGGCACGCTCTTGGGGATACGGTCGTACAGGTCCTTGCGCACGATCACCAGGGTCACGCCCGAGGGGCCCAGGTTCTTCTGCGCGCCACCGAAGATCAGGGCGGTGCGGCTGACGGGGTGGGGGCGAGCCATGAACTCCGAGCTGGCGTCCACGATCAGGTTGGGGTGCTTGGGCCATTCGACGTAGCGGTTGCCGTGCACCGTCTCGTTCGAGCAGACGTGCAGGTACGAAGCCGTGGGATCCGCGGTCCATCCGGTGGGATGACGATCGAAGCCGGTGGCCTCGCTGGACGCGAGCACGCGTACCTTGTCGGGGGCCACGCCCTTGGCGGCATCAGCGGCCTTCTTCGACCATTCGCCGGTGACGACGAACTCGGCCGTGCCGTTGAGGAAGTTCATGGGGATGGTGACGAACTGCTGGGTCGCGCCACCCTGCAAGAACAGAACGTCATGGGTATCGGGGATGTCCAGCAACTTGCGGCAGCGGCTGATGGTCTCATCCAGCACCGCATCGAACTCTTTACCGCGGTGGCTGCACTCGGCGATGCCGAAGCCTTTGCCCTGAAAATCGAGCAAGGCGGCGGCAGAGGCCTGCAGGACCTCGAATGGAAGAGTGGCGGGACCAGCGGCGAAATTGAAGACTCTGTCTTTCATGGTGTCTCCCAGGGGTTAGAGGGCGGGAGCATAATCGATTCCTGAGCCCAACGGGAGAGGAAGAGGCGCCATTTACCAAGGCTACGTCCAAGTTTGCGTGCCTTCGGCCACGTTTGGGTTGGATCCCGCTATCAACCTGTACTAAAAAGCGTCTGGCCCATGGCGGGCCGCGTTTTTCATGCTCGTACCACCTAAACACACGTCTGCGCAGCGAGGGAGAATCCGTGGGTCATGGCGAGCTGAGTCGTTTTCTTTAGCCCCGACGAGCGGGCTTCCTCTCACGTCTGGAGACCTATGTCTGTCGTAGTTGTCGTAGGCGCCCAGTGGGGCGACGAAGGAAAAGGAAAAGTCGTCGACCTGCTGACCGAGCACGCTGATGTTGTGGCGCGCTGGGGAGGCGGCGCGAACGCCGGCCACACCATCGTGGTCGAAGGCAAGAAGTATGTGACCCACCTGATCCCTTCGGGCGTGCTGCGCCCCGGGGTCACCTGCGTGCTGGGCGAGGGCATGGTCATCGACCCGCGCACCCTGGTCGATGAGGTTCGCACCTTCCGCAGCCACGGGCTGCTGGCGAAGAACTCCGACCTGGTGGTCTCCAACCGCGCCCACCTGACCTTCCCCCATCACCGCGAGCTGGATCGGCTGCGCGAGGGAGAGCCGGGCGCCATCGGCACCACCCGTCGGGGCATCGGGCCCACCTACGAAAGCAAGGCCTCGCGCACCGGTGTGCGCATGGGTGATCTGCTGTACCCCGAACGCTTCCGCCGCAACGTCGAGCGCAACGTGCACTACGTCTCCGGCGCGCTGACCAGCTTCGGCGTCCCCGTCCCCGACATCGACGTCCTGGTGAAAGAGTACCTGGAGCTGGGCGAAGAGATCCGCCCCTTCGTGCAAGACTCCTCACGTTACTTGCACGACGCCATTCGTGCCGGACGCAACGTGCTCTTCGAGGGGGCGCATGGCGTTCTCCTCGATCTCGACCACGGCACCTATCCTTTCGTGACGTCGTCTTCGACCACCGCGGGCGGCGCCTGCACCGGCTGCGGCGTCGGCCCGACCTGCATCGACAAGGTCATCGGTATCGTCAAGACCTACGAGACCCGCGTGGGCAACGGCCCGTTCCCCACCGAGCTCCATGACCAGATGGGCGACCGGCTGCGAGAGGCTGGGGGCGAATTCGGGTCCACCACCGGCCGGCCGCGTCGCTGCGGTTGGTTGGACATCCCGGCGCTGCGTCTCACCTGTCGGCTGTCGGGCATCACCGGCCTGGCCCTGACCAAGCTGGACGTTCTGGACGGTCTCGAGAAGATTCAGCTTTGCGTCCAGTACCGCCTGGGGGGCAAGTTCCTTGACGAGATGCCTTCGGATCCCGATGACATCGCCGCGGTCGAGCCGGTCTACGAAACGTTGCCAGGCTGGCCCAAGCTCGTGGTCGGCGACGTCTCCGCGCCGCAGGAAAAGGACCTTCACCCGGCCGCGCAGCGCTATATTGCGCGCATTTCCGAGCTGGTCGGCGTACCGCTGGCCCTGGTTTCGCTTGGGCCTGGCCGCAACGAGACCATCGTGAAGGACAACCCGTATCAAACTACGAATGCCCGCTAACCCGTTGCACGCACCGGACCGCACCCGGCAGGTTGCGTTCCCGTCGGAGCCGCGCGCGGCGCGGGACGCGGATTTGAGCGAGAAACCGACTTGCCAGGTCGAGGCCGACATCTATAATCGCGCGGTTACCGCCTCTCCCTGGAACGTCAAAATGAGGGCCCAATGAAAATCGTCTGTGACGCTTGTCAGGCTAAGTACTCGATTGCGGACGAAAAAGTCCAAGGGAAGGCCTTCAAAATACGATGCAAGAAGTGCGGACACATCATCGTCGTCCGAACCAATGCCGATCGCCCCGCTGCAACCGCAGAGAGCAAACCCGCTCCGGCTGCTGACCAACAGGGTGTCTGGTACATCGTCGTCGAAGGCGAGCAGGTCGGCCCGCTGGCCGAGGCCGACATTGCCGGCCGGCTTTCCCGTGGTGAGATCAATCCCGACACACTGGTCTGGAAGGACGGACTGGCCGACTGGGTGAAGATCTCGACGGTGCCCGAGTTGGGTGGCGCCGCCGCAGCTCAACCCGCTGCTCCTGCCCAGGCTCCCGTTGAACCGACGCCGCCGCCCGCCGCGCCCATCCCCGCCCGCCGTCGCTCGTCGGCCCGCATGCAGGCGGCCAAGGAGCCTGTGCGCGCCGCCGCTCCGGTCGAGGATGTCTTCAAGCCCGCTGCCGTGGCTCCTGGGGCCGCGGATCTGTTCGCCCCTTCGGTCGCCATGCAGGCGCCCGTGAGCGAGCCCGCCGCGCCCTTCGCCTTCGGGGCGACCGCCGCGCCAGCTCCCGAGCCGGTGCCACAACAGGCCCCGCCCAGCGACGGCGCCGGGCAGAGCCATCTCACCGGCCAGCGCAACGAAAACTCGGTTCTCTTCTCGCTCTCCAACCTCGAAGCCTTGGCCGTTCCCAGTGGCTCGACCAATGCCCGTCCGCCTTCGACCACCAGCACCACCGAGGGCTCTGGCCTCATCGATATCCGATCGATGGCGGCGCGAACCATCGGTCAAACCAGCAGGAGCGATTCCCCCGGCGCGATGGATTCGCTGCCGACCTTCTCCACGCCGCAATTCTCGCCGGTGGCGCCGGTCCTCTTGCCGCTGGCCCCCAGTGGGCCGCCCAAGTGGGTTTACCCGGTTCTGGGTGTGCTAGGTCTCGGCATCGTGGGCCTGGGCTTTGGAATCTACAAGGTCGTGTCGGCCCCTCCGCCCGCGCCGCCACCGCAGATCATCGTTCCCGCACCGATCGCCGCCCCGGCCCCGGCCCCAGCCCCCGCGGCTGCACCTGCGGCGGCCGCTGCTCCCTCCGCCGAGCCGGCCAAGCCTGCCGCTCCCAGCGAGAAGCCCGCGGAGGAAAAGACCGCTTCGGAAAAGAAGAAGCCCTCGGGCAAGGGAGCCAGAACGGTCGCCAGGAGTCCCAGTGAGGGTTCGGCCAAGCCAGCTTCGGACACATCCAACAGGCCCAGCCCAGAGCCGACCGCGGTGGCCGCGAAGCCCACGCCCAAGAGGGGTGGCTCCATCGATGATTTGCTGGACCAAGTTGGCCCCAAGAAGCCCGCCGGCGAGGCCAAGCCGGCAAGGGCCCCCAGCGCCGCACCACTGGCTCCGCTCAGTCAGAGCGACATCGTCAACGCGATGAAGGGCGTTCAGCCCAGGGTCAAGGAGTGCTTCAACCAATACAAGCAGCCCGGCATCGCCAACGTCAGCATCTCGGTCGCCAGGGGCGGCCGCGTGGCGTCGGCCACCGTGTCAGGCAAGTTCGCGGGTACGCCCAGCGGCTCGTGCGTCGAAGCAGCCGCCAAGACCGCCAAGTTCCCGCCCTGCGAAGCCATGAGCTTCCCCTGGCCCTTCCAGTTGCGCTAACCAAGGGCATCCAGAATCCGCGGGCCGCCTGTGAAGGACCGGCCCGCCGTTCGTGTGGGCGAGTGCGCCGCGCGAGCGAAGGTCGGGATTTGTTCTGCGCCCGCAGGCTACTTCGCCCCGGCGTCGGGTGAGGGCGGGGGCGGCTTGCGCGGCGGGGGTGGGGCCGGCGAGCCGCGATCCTCGCGCAGCTTCTCCCCTAGTTTATCGAGAAGAAGCCTCTCGTAGTGCCGAGGCAGATCGGGCAGCGAAAAGATCACTTTCGTAACCTCACGCCCCTCGTGGTCGACGGTCCGAATCAGTTCGACCGAGCCCTTGTGGACCTTCTGCTTCTCCGGGTAGTCGAACAAGATGTACCCGGCGGCGTCGTCCTTCTCACGAAGCGCGCAGTCGCGATCTATGCGCAGGAAGCGCACGGTGCTAGGCCATACATCGGCGATGGGATAGGGGACGGTCCCGACGCTCCTCGCCTGGGCCCCGTTCAGGCCGACGAGTTGAGAGCCCACCAGCACAACCAGGCCAAAACCGCGGCCCGGCCTCACGAGGCTTCTCCTTCCTCCGCGGCCCGTTTGGATTCCACGACCATCGTGCGCAAGGAGCGTGAGCCCCCGCCGATGGCGAAAAGCGCCAGGAACCCGAGCCCCACGTACCAGACGAACTGAATCCCGTGCAGGGCCACCGCATAGGCACCACCGAATGAACTGACCGTGGCGGCCGGCAGATAGGCGCCGAGCGCGATGAGGACCCCAGCATGGAATTGCCCCACCAGCCCCGGTGAATTGGGCAGGGAAATCAAGACGCCGGTAAAGGCCATGGCGGCAAACGCGCCCGTCAACGGGATGGCCAGCTGCATGTCTCGGGCGAGCAGCCACATGCCGAAGCCATTGCAGAACCAGTAGAGCACGGTTTGAAAGAGGAAGGGCACCATGTCACGCGGCTCGCGTAGCGCTCGGAATCCCTGAATCAGGGCACGCAGCTTGTCGGCCACGCGCTCGGCCGTGGCCGGCGCAAAACGCCGCAACAGCGTCATGGTCAGGGCCAGGCGAATGGTCCTGTCGGTCCAGCGCAGGGCGCAGGCCAGAAAGATGGTCAGCGCGAGAAAACCCAGCAAGGAGAGCCAAGCCGCGCCCGCCAGCACCGAAGAATAGCCGTTGCTGCCGCTGCGAAACGCGAGGACATAGGTCACGAAGAAGAGGATGGAGATGGCCAAGCCGTCCACGATGCGCTCGACCGCCACCGTGCCCAGCATGGCGCTCATGCGCGACTGGCCCCCGCGCACGACGTAATAGGGCCTGACGAATTCGCCCAAGCGGAAGGGCAGGGCGAGGATCGCCATGAACCCGACCGTCGAGATGAGCATCAGCCGGCGGAAGCCGACCGTGACCCCCAGCGGGCGCAGCAGATACTTCCAGCGCCAGGCGCGGAACAGATGCGTGGGGACCATGGTGGCCGCGTAGATCAGGACCGCGGAGAGCGGCAGGTTGCGCAGCACCGAAGCGGTGGACGACAGGTCGATCTTGCGCAGGGCCAGCCACAGGCACAGGGCGCCCACCGACAAAGAGAGGAAGACTTTGACAAAGAGCTTCAAGATGGCGTGTTAGAGGGTAAGGGCTTCGGGAAATTGGCCTACCAAGATACGGCGAGGATTCTCGTCGAGCAATTGGGTAAGCGCACGTTCCCCCAGGCGTTTTTTGATCCAGGTCACTCCCTCGGCGACGGCGGGAGCGTCATCGAGCCCATGCATGTCGGAAGTCGCCGCATGGGCCAGGCCGTCCTCGAGCAGCCGACGAGCAGCCTTGACCTCGGCACGCTGGCCCTTTCCCGACAAGGCGGCCAGATCGACCAAGAAGGCGGCCTGGCGCGACAGCCGTTCCGCCAGCCCGAAGTCCCTCTGCAGAGTCGCATAGCGCTCGGGATGAGCCATCACGGGGATGCGACCGGCCACGCGCAGGTCGAAGAGCGAGGGCTCGAGCGAGGGCGGCATGATGCTGGTGTTGACCTCGAACAAGAACGACTTGCCATCGTCGTAGGCAGGGATCTCGTTCTTGCGACGACGCTCCGCAAACAGCTCGTCCCAGAAGTTCTCGGCCCCCAGGTGCAAGCGCAGGCTCGGCATGGCGCTCGCCACCTCACGCTTCACCAGGTCGAAGGCGGCTCTCATATCGCCCAAGGACGGCAAGAACATCCCCGTGTACTGGTGCGGTGTCGCCGACACCTCCACGAACCCCATGTCGGCCAAGGCACCAAGCATGGCGAGACAGGTCTCGAGATCCTCGGCGCCGTCATCCAGAGCGGGCAGAAAGTGGGCATGGAGATCGACCAAGTGCGCCATGTGCTTTTAGCGGAAGCACAATAGCCAATTCGCGCTCGGCTTCGAGCGGTTTCTTTGACCGGCGCCGAGGAAAGAAATGCTATTTTCGACACGCTTGGGACTTGCGAAAAGACGGAAAGCGATCGCACAGTTGTGGCGCTTAAGGAGGCGAATGGTTCAATGAGCGACAAGTTCGATCTTCCCAACCTGGACCTGCCCGGTCAGAAGACCCATTGGTCTGTCGTGGCCATGGTGGGCGGGGGCGCCCTGGTGCTCATCCTGGCCGGTGTGTTCTTCCTGATCGTGCACCGGCAGCAGGCAGCCCGGGAGGACGCGGCACGCGCGTTGGAGAATCGCGCCAAGGAAGCAGCCGCCCAGGTGGAGAAGATGAAGCTCGAGGCCGAGATCGCCGCGCAGAAAGCCAAGGCGGCGGCGGCCGCCGCCGCGGAAGAGAAGGCCAGGGCAGCCCGCGCAAGCGCCGCGGAACAGGCCGAGAAGGCGGCGCAGGCCGCGGCCCAGTCGTCGGCCAAGAGCAAGAGGAAGTCGACGCGAAGCAGGACCGCGAGCCGGCCCCAGAAGTCGTCCAGCCAGACGGCCTCTGCTCCCGCCCCGAGGACGACCTCCGAATCCACGAAGAGGAACGAAGCCGCCGTAGACGCATTGCTGCGGGGCCTCAGATAAGCGATATAGTGTCGGCCATCCGCGCGGCCGCCAGGGCCCACGGTCGCCCATCCATGTTTCGAAGAAACGCCTGTTCCTGCTGCGTAAACCGGAATGTATGTTACATATGAACGTACGCCGCCGTTGAGCGCAGCCTTTCGCAAGGAGCCACATGCCTGAGGTACATGAGAACTCGGTCCTGACGTCTCTCAAGGAGCTTCGCAAGCAAGAGGAAGAGCGGGTCAGACAGGAGAAGGCGAAGGCCGAAGCCAAGGCTGAAGCCGAGCGCCAGGCGAAGGAAGAGGCCGAGCGCAAAGCGAAGGAAGAGGCCGAAGCGGCCCGCCGAGAGGAAGAGGATCGCAAGCGGCGCATCGAGGAAGAGAAGCTGGCCAAGGAGCGCGAAGAGCGCATTCGGGTGGAAGAGACCGAGCGCCGCCACCGCATCGACGCCGAGATGAAGCTGCAACAGGAGCGTATGCGGCTCGAGGTCGAGGCCAAGGCTGCGACCCAGGCCAAGCCTGCCCCCAAGAAGCTGATCATTGGCATCGTGGTCGGCGTGCTAGCCATCGCGGGTGGCGTGGTAGCCAAGATTCAGGCGAATCATGCGGCAGAAGCGGCCAAGGCCAG
>CAZHUY010000077.1:0-25555 GCA_964535465.1 uncultured Myxococcales bacterium | reverse complement strand
CCGAAAGGAGACCATCCCGAACGAAGCGAACTGCAACTGCGGAAGGGCGACCGACGGTGGGAAGGAAGCAGGGAGCGAAACCGCGGGCCGATGTACAAGAACTGGATCCGAGGTGACGCCGAGCGGGGCGAGCGGGCCAATGACCGACAAGCCTCGATGGTCAAAGCTCGGACGGTATAGATCCGGCGGTTGCGCGGTGAAGGAAGACGTCTTTACCTAGGGAGCTCTCGCCTTGTGCCTGAAAGGGCGACGGCGCGAAAGCGGCGGAGCGAGAAGTCAGCCGAGGCCGTAGTAGCGGCGGAAGCCGCGAAGGGCCGAACGGGAAGGAGAGCGAAACGACCATGCGTCTCGGCTACTCGTTCTGGGTAGCGACAGGGCGGACGGTGAAACGACGGGTGGCGGCCAAAGTCCTCGGAGATCATCCGAGGCCCCTATGCCGATCAGCCGGCTCTGCTTCACACGGCCGGGCCGTCGCCGCGAGCGAGCACGGTATCTTTTGCCAGGCGCGAATCGTGATCCGGATGGTCCAGGTTGAAGTGCAGGCCACGGCTCTCGGGCCTGCGCCGAGCGCTTTGAATGATCAGATCCGCCAGCAGGGCGATGTTGCGCAGCTCGAGGAGATCGCGGTTCACCAGGAAGTTCCAGTAGTACTCCCGGATCTCTTCGCGAATGAGCTGCATTCGCCGGGCGGCGCGCTCCAGCCGTTTGTCGGAGCGCACGATTCCGACGTAGTTCCACATCAGCCGGCGGATCTCGGCCCAGGTATGGGTGACCACCACGGCCTCGTCTGCCCGGGTGGCGTCGCCCGAATACCAGGTCGCCACCTGGTGCGGACGTTCCACTCTGGCCTCGCGCACGTCATCGGCGGCCCGGGCGGCGTACACCAGGGCTTCCAGAAGCGAATTCGAGGCCAGGCGGCAAGCCCCGTGCAACCCCGTCATCGAAGCCTCGCCGATGGCGTACAAGTTGCGGACGCTGGTACGGCCGTGACTGTCGACCTGAATACCGCCACAGCTATAGTGGGCCGCGGGTACCACCGGGATGGGCATGGTGCGCATGTCGATACCCAACTCGAGACAACGCTGATGGATGTTGGGGAATCTCTCCTCCAGAAACGCGGGCGGCAGGTGGGTCATGTCGAGCACCACGTAGTCGTCGCCTGAACGCTTCATCTCGGCATCGATGGCGCGTGACACCACGTCGCGCGGGGCCAGATCCTTCATCTCGTGATAACGGGGCATGAAGGCGTTGCCATCGCGCGATCGCAGGATCCCGCCTTCGCCGCGCAAGGCCTCGCTGATCAAGAACGACTTGGCGGCCGGATGGAAGAGACAGGTGGGGTGGAACTGGAAGAACTCCATGTTGGCAACGCGCGCCCCCACCCGGTAGGCCATGGCGACACCGTCCCCCGTGGCTACGTCGGGGTTCGAGGTGTAGAGGTAGACCTTGCCAGCCCCCCCCGTGGCCACGATCACCGCTCGTGCCATGACGGTGCGCACCTCGCCGGAGTTGCCGTCGTATACGTACGCCCCGAAGACGGCGTTGGGTCCACCGTACTTGGCGGTGGTCAGGAGGTCGACGGCCATGGAATCCGGCATCAGGGTGATGCGATCGGCGCGCTCCATGACCCTCTCCAGCAAGGCTTTCTGGATGGCCGCGCCGGTCATGTCATGGACGTGCACGACCCGCCGCGCGCTGTGTCCACCCTCGCGACCCAGCTGGAAATGGCCGTCGGGCTCGCGATCGAAATTGACGCCCAAGTCATTGGCCAGGCGAAGCACATGCTCGGGACCTTGGCGTATGCACATATCGACCGCGTCGGGGTTGCACAGACCGTCACCCACCCGCAGGGTGTCCTCGATATGTTTTTCGGGCGTATCTCCGGCGCCCAAGACCGCGGCCACACCACCCTGGGCTTGCTGGGTGTTGGCGTCGGTGAGACCTCGCTTGGAGACCACCACCACGCGGCCGTGTTCCGAAGCCCTCAGGGCAAAATACAGGCCGGCAAGGCCGGAGCCAAGAACCAGGTAGTCGGCTTCCACAATGCGCGCAATCTAGCAGACCCAGACCCACGCACAGCAGTCATCGATGGGGAAGCCGGTTTTTCGTAGGTTTTTCATAGAAAGGGCGACCACCCTTGGGCTGTGTTACGCTGGTGAGCGTATGTCCCGCAGCCTTCTTCTGCCTCTCTTGCCCTTGCTGGCCCTGCCAGCCTCCGGGCACGCCACGGTGTGGCAACGGGAGAAGGGGGATGGGACGGTGGAGTTCACCAACGCGCCCGGGGCAGGCCGCAAATGGAAGGCGATGCCCGAGGCGGAGTCGTATCGGTCGCCCAGGCGGACGCGCGCCTCGACCGGCGAAAGCAACAGCGTGGTGTGGACGCGCGAGCGCTCTGACGGCGTGGTGGAGTTCACCAACCTGCCGCCCGTGGGTAGGCGATGGAAGGTCCTGTTCCGCATCGGCCCGGGCAAGGCCTCGGCGGTGCGCGGGGATTCGGATCTGGTCCCGCCGCGCGATTTGTCATGGGCGCGCTACCAGCGCTACGACGACCACATCCGCGATCAGCAGGCCTACTTCGCCATCCCGCAGGCGCTGATCCGCGCGGTCATCAGGACCGAATCCGATTTCGATCCCTTCGTGGTGTCCAGCGCCGGGGCTCAGGGGCTGATGCAGCTCATGCCCGGGACAGCCAAGGCCATGGGGGTGACCAACGTGTGGGATCCCCGGCAGAACATCATGGGCGGCGCCCGCTACCTGCAGGTGCTGGCCAAGCGATTCTGCCGGACGCCCGCCGTGGGCAAGGGCGACGGGGTCGGGGGCGCTTTCATGTGTTCGTTCGATGAGAAGGTCAAGGTGCTCGCCGGGTATCACGCCGGGCCGGGTGCCGTCGAGAAGTACGGGGGGCTTCCCCCCTACGAGACCACGCGAGCTTACGTGACGATGGTGATGCAACGTTACGAAGAGTACCGTCGCCGCGAGGCCGCTCTGTCGGCGTCGGTTGGAGCCGCGCCCATGGCGTTGCGGTGATGACCTGTGGCTTCTGATATCCAGCTTCCCGAAGAGTCATTGGCGGATTCAGGTCCGGCTGGTTCGGCTGCCGGACCCAAGGAAGATGCGCTGATCGAACAGCTCAGGCGCACCAGTGAACTGGTGTCCGCGCAACGTCTGCCCGAGGCGGAGCTGGAGCTGTTGCGGGCTCAGGCGGAGGCACCTCGGGATCTGCGGGTTCTCAAGCTGCTGGCGCTGGTGCGTTTCAAGCTTGGCCGTCTGGCCGAGGCCCGCCAGATCTACCGAGAAGCCGTGCAGGTTGCGCCCGAAGACGCGGCCATTCGCCTCAACCTCGGGCTGATCGCGCTGAAGCTCGACTGGTTCGAGGAGGCGGTCACCGAGCTGGAAAACGCCGTCCATCTGCGTCCCGACGATCGCCGGGCGTGGAGCTATCTTGGCTATGCATGCGCACGCACCGGGGCGCGGGCGCAAGCCGCGGCGGCTTTCCGACGCGCGGGCCAACACGAGTTGGCCGCCGAGATGGAGCGGGTCGCCTCCTCGACGCCGGCTGCGGCCGAGCCGGAAGGCGAGCCCTCGACCTCCGAGCCGGCCGCCTCCGGCGACGCGGGGTCGGCCACGCCAAGGCCCGTACTGCGCACCCAGGTGTTGGAGGCGATGGCGGACGCGCCCGTGGCCTCGGACGCGAAGGGAGAGATCGTGGACCTCTCGTCCTTCGCGCTGTCACGCATGTTGTCTCCCCAAGAGGAAACCAAGGCCATGGCTTGGTTGGGGCAGGGGGTCCTACGCTTTACCGCTCGCGAAGAGGCCTTTTTGCGCGAGTCGTCCCTGCTGGCCGCTCCCGGGGGGGTGGAATTCAGCCCGGCTCGTCGGCGCATCCGCGGACAATCGCTGGACGAGACCCTGACTTGCCAGGGGAGTCGCTTCTTGCGTCTGGCGGGGCGTGGGGATCTATGGCTCTCGCCCTGGTGCTCCGGCTGCGTGCTCTTCGCTCTCTCCTTGGAGAAGGACGTGCTCTTTCTACGCGAGGAGAACGTGGTGGCCTGGGGCGACGAGTTGGTTTGGGAGTCGGGGCGGGTACCCGGCGGCGGCCCGGCCTTGCTGCAGTTCCGGGGGACCGGGCGCTTGGTGATCACCGCGCTTCCCGATGACTTGGTGACCGTACGCCTGGGCGAGGGCGATTCCTTCCTGGTCTTGAGCCAGCGGCTCATGGGCTGGGTGGGCCGGGTGGTGGCCCAGGCCGCGGTAGGCGGTGAGGGGCGAGCAGAGGATCGGTACGTGACCTGCACCGGGGTCGGGGTAGTATTGCTCTCAAAATATGGCAACCCTGCGCGCCCAGATGACAAGTCCGCCCAACCTGGTCACCATGATCAGGGTGGTGCTGGTTCCGGCCGTCCTGTTCTTCATCGATAACTTCAGCCCGGTACGCAGCTTCATCGCGGCCATGCTGTACCTGGTGGCCGCGACCAGCGATGGTCTCGACGGCTACCTGGCGCGTAGCCGCGGTCTGGTCAGCACGCTCGGCAAGTTCCTCGACCCGCTGGCCGACAAACTGTTGGTCACGGCGGTGCTGGTCTACCTGGTCGCGCTGGGGCGCGCCACGGCCTGGGTGGTGGTGATCCTGATAGCCCGCGACTTCGCCATCACCGGCCTGCGCAGCATCGCCTCGGCCGAGGGCATGATCATCGCGGCCAGCCCGGGTGGGAAGATCAAGACGGCCCTGCAGTTGGTCGCCACCGTCATGCTCCTGATCCACTTCAGCTACCCGGTGCTGGGCCTGGGGGTGACGCTCGACTACCAGGCGGCGGGCACGGTTTTGCTCTACATATCGCTGGCCGTCTCGCTGGCTTCGGGGATCGAGTACGTGTGGGCTTTCGCCAAAGCCACGGGACAGGCCAAGCGGGAAGCCCCCGCTTCTTGAATCAAGCGGCGCGACCCTCGAACTTGGGCTGCTTGGGGTGGCGCTTGTAGAGCAGGATGGCCTTGCCCAGGATCTGCACGACGTTGGCGCCGGGCAGGGCGGCCAGGCGTTCGGCCACCTCGAAGCGACTCTCGGGGCACTCGCTGCCCAGCTTCACCTTGATGAGCTCGTGATCGAACAGGGCGCGGGTGACTTGCTCCAGGACCGAGGCGGTGGTGCCGTTCTTGCCGATTTGCACCACCGGCTGCAGATTGTGGCCGTGGCCGCGCAAGCGCTTGCGCAAGGCGGTCGAGGGCATGAGGGACTTCTTCTTGGGGCTGGTGGGGGCCGGCATGGGGGCACTTTACCTCAAGCGCGCGGCGGGTGTGTGGGCCCGATGGCGTAGTCCGCGAAAGGCCACGGCGGCCAACAGGCCCAGAACCAGGCTCAGCGCCTGGGCGGTGGAGAGCGCCAGCGGCTGCGCGGGGGGCAGCCCCAGCCATTCGGCCAGGGCGGGTAGGGTCAGGTCGAAGAGCGTGCCGCGGGCGTTGTCGCCTCGGAAGATTTCAACGGTGAAGCGCAACAGGGAATAGGCCATCACGTAAATCAGGACCACGGCCCCCGGGAAGCGGGGCCGCCGCCGCAGCAGCATGAGCGCGATGAAGATTCCCAGCTCTCCCACCGCCTCGCAGAGCTGGGTGGGGGCCAGGGCCGGAGTCGAGGCCGCCGCGTTCGGCACCAGCCCTTGGGCTGCCAGCTCCGTGTAGGCGACGCTGGTTGGGGGGAAGTGCAGACCATGGACGCAGAGCTTGCCGTAGCAGCAGCCCGCCAGCAGGCAGCCCACACGCCCGAAGGCATGTCCGAGCGCCAGGCCCGGAGCCAGCAGGTCAGCCGTCTCGCCAAGGTTCCAGCGGCGCTTGCGCGCGAATCTCCACAGCACGGCCGCCGCGGCCAGCGCACCACCGTAGAAGACCAGGCCGCCCTTCCAGATGTAGAGCGGGGCCGCGCAGTCGGCGAGCATCTGCGATGCCGAACGCGCCCCCCCCGGCGCCACACACAGCGCCGCGTAGTCCTTGACGTGCACGATCACGTAGAGCAGGCGCGAGCCGGCGAGCCCGGCGATGAGTGTCCAGAAGCACAGGTCGAGCAGGTCGGCCGTGGCAAACCCCGCGCGGCGGCCGAGCCGGGCCACCAGGATGATCCCCAGGATGGCGCCCACCGCCACCATGAACCCGTAGGCGCTGACGTCGAGCGTCCGCCCCCCGAGGCTCAAGGCGAACAGCGTCGGTTTCACGCGGTCTTCGTCACCTTGTCAGGGAGGTCGACCGGATCCGCCAGCCAGCGCGCGCGCAGTCCGCCCAGCAGCAGGTACAGCCCGCAGGCCAGCAGGGGCAGCGAGAGGATCTGCGATGACGACAGCCAGCCGAAGAGCACGCCGCGATCGTCGTCACGGAAGATCTCGACGAACGAACGCACCACCGCCTTGATGATGAGCAGCCAGGCGAAGACCTGACCGTCGAGGCGCTTGCGTCGGCGCACCACGAAGTACAGCACCAGGAACATCGCGAAGTTGAGCGCCGCCAAGTAGAGCTGCGTGGGATGGACGGGCAGGGTGGCGTCGTGGCCCGTGATCAAACCGGCCGAGCGTTGCGCGTCCCACACGCTGCCGCCCTTGGGAAAGTGCACGGCCCAGGGCGCGTGCGAGACCTTGCCCCAGCAGCAGCCGTTGAGGAAGCAGCCCACCCGGGTCAGCGCCAACCCGAAGGCGATCCAGGGCGCCGCCAGGTCCGCCACCCGCCACTTGCCCATGGCGTGCTTGCGCGCGTACAGAATGCCGAAGACCGCGGCGAAGATGAAGCCGCCGTAGTAGGCGAGGCCGCCCCTCCACACCTTGAGGACGGCCAGGCAGTCGCGCGGGGGATGGCAGGTGTGGGCCGCCAGGTTGCACACGTAGTCCCAACCGCATTCGGCGTCGGCGTTGCAGTGGGCAACCTTGGCCTCGGTGGCCGCGACCTTGAAGTTGTCCACGCACAGGTTCACGTAGTCTTGGAAGTGCCCGTCGGCGATGACGTGCATCAGGCGCGCCCCGACGATGGAGGCCGCGATGATGACCAGCCACATATCGTAAAGACGATCGGGGTGAAGGCCCATGCGGCGACCCTCCCGCCTCATCATGGTCAGCCCCACCAGGAAGCTGATGGCGATGGCCGTGAAGTAGGCCGGGAGGTCGAGAGGCCCCAACAGAGGGAGGTCGATCCCGAGGTCGATCAGGATCGGCCGCATCTCTAGTCCTTGCCGTGCTTGGCGCCGTCGCCAGCCGCCTCAGCCGGCGCCGCGTGGCGTTTCTCGAGCAGCATCTCCAGCGCCATCAGGATCACGCCGACCACCAGGGCCGCGTCGGCCACGTTGAAGGCAGGCCACTCGTGCGACTTGTAGTACCAGACGATGAAGTCGGTCACCTTGCCAGCGGCGATGCGGTCGATGAGGTTGCCCACGGCACCGCCCGCCACCAACCCCAGGGCCAGGTGCATGCGGGTCTGTCGCGGCCCCGTCTGGCGCAGGTAGTGGAAGACCAGGCCCAGGGCGGCCAAGCCGACGATGCTGAGGATGATGCGTCGGCCTGGCAGATTCTGCATCATTCCAAAAGCCACCCCGGAGTTCAGGGAGAGGCGCAGGTTGAAGAAGCCATCGATTACGGTGACGCTTTGCCACGAATCCAAGGGCAGGTTGGCGCGAGCCAGCACCTTGGTCCACTGATCGAGGAAGATGGCGACCACGGCCGTGACCGTGAACAGGATGTTGCGTCGTCGTACCGTGCTCATCGAAGGTCCAGCAAGCTGACCACGCCAGCGCAGCGGGTGCAAAGGTTAGCTTCGCTCGCGTGACCCGACGCCGTGCCGGTGCGCCGCCAGCAACGCGGGCACTCGGGGCCCTGGGCTTCGCTGACGGTGATCTCGGTGGAATGGGGAGCGTCGTCGGCGGCCAGCTCGAGTTGCGATACCACGCTCAGCTCCAGCAGATTGTCGCGCTCGCGCTGCCACACCGGTCGCTCCGCCGCGCTGGGGCGCACGGTGACCTTGGCCTCGAGCGACTTGTGCCCGGCGGCGCGGAAGGCCTCCAGCTTGGACAGGATCAGCTCGCGGCGCGGCTGCAGATCGTTCTTCCAGCGTTGCACCGCGCCTTCGATCGGCTTGGGCTCCTTGCGGATCTGGCCGTGCACGTCGAAGGGCTCGCCGGTCTGGCGGCTCAGCTCGTCGGCCACGTCTTGCGCCGAGAAGCTGAGCACGGGCGCCATCCAGGTCGCGATGGTTCGCACCATCTCGTGGAAGACCGTCTGCACGCTACGCCGGGCAGGCCCATCGGCCGCCTCGCAGTAAAGGATGTCCTTGACCGGATCCAGGTACTCGGCCGAGGCGGAGACCACGTAGTCCACGATGCCGCGGATGGCGTCGTGGAAGGCGTACTTGCCGTAGTTGTCGAAGACCTGCTTGTCGCGCGCGCGCAGGAAGCCCAGGGCCAGGCGGTCCAGGTCGCGCAGTTTGTCGTCAGGGACGACGTCGCGCGAGGGCACGAAGTCGTACAGGTTCGACAGCAGGTAGCGGCAGGTGTTGCGGATCTTGCGGTAGGACTCGCTCAACTGATCCAGGATGGTCTTGCCGAACACCACGTCGGCCTGGTAGTCGGCCGCCGCGGCCCACAGGCGCAGCAGCTCGGCGCCGTTCTGCTCCATCCACTTGCCGGGCTCGACGTAGTCGGTCTTGATGCCGGCGGCGCGGGCCTTTTCGATCTCGGACTTCGAGTAGACCTTGCCGCGTTCGTCCAGCACCCAGCCGTGGGTCAGCACCGCCTTGTAGGGCGCCGTTCCACGCGCCGCCACCGCCGCCAGCAGCGACGAGTGGAACCAGCCACGGTGTTGGTCCGCGCCTTCCAGATAAAGGTCGACCTTCTCGCCTTTGGGCACCAGCGTGCCGTCGGCCACCGCGGCCCACGACACACCCGATTCGAACCACACGTCCACGATGTCCTTCCCCTTGTCGAAGTCGGTGCCCTGGCAGCGCGGGCAGCGCGTGCCGGGCGGGACCAACTCGGTGATGGGACGGTCGAACCAGGCGTTGGCGCCCTCGTTCTCGAACACCTTGGCGATAAACTCCATGGCCTCAGGCTGCAAAAACGGATCGTCGCAGGCCTTGCACACGTAGGCCGGAATGGGCACGCCCCACACGCGCTGGCGCGACAGACACCAATCCGGGCGCACCTCGATCATGCCGCGGATGCGGTCGCGGCCCCAGGCCGGGATCCACTGCGTGCGATCGATCTCGGCCAGCGCCTTTTCGCGCAGGCTCTTCTGATTGCCCAGGTCACCCAGGCGGGCGAACCACTGGCTGGTGGCGCGGAAGATCACCGGGTTCTTGCAGCGCCAGCAGTGTGGGTAGCTGTGCGGGATGGTCTCGCCTGGGCGGTTGAGCAGCACGCCGGCCTCGGCCAGGAAGGTCACGATGGCCGGGTTGGCCTCCAGCACCTTCTGGCCGGCCCAGCGTGGCACCTCGGCGGTGTAGCGGCCGCGCGCGTCCACGGGGGCGTAGATGTCCAGGCCCTCGTTGCGGCCCACGGCGTAGTCGTCGGCGCCGTGCCCCGGGGCGGTGTGCACCAGCCCGGTGCCGGCCTCCAGCGTGGCGTGCGCCGCGAAGGTCAGGCGGAAGTCCTTGTCGGAGCGTGGCTCGGCGATGAAGGGGTGCTGGTAGCGCGCCCCCTTGAGGGCCTGCAGCTTGTCGCCCGCGATCTCGATCCACTCGCTCTTGGGCGGCGCGGCCAGGCCACAGGCCGTCAGGAAGGCCTCGCCCAGTTCGCGGGCGACGATCAGGAACTCGCGACCGGCGCCGCGATCCACGGGGATACCGGCATAGACAAGCTGCGGGTTGGCCACCACCGCCAGGTTGGCCGCCAGCGTCCAGGGCGTGGTGGTCCAGATGACCAGGGCCGCGGGCGTCTTGCCGAACAGGCGCTCGACCGCCGGCTGACCCGCCAGCAAGGGGAAGCGCACGTAGATGGAGGGCGAGCGGTGATCCGCGTACTCGACCTCGGCCTCGGCCAACGCGGTCTGGTGCGTGGTACACCAGTGAACGGGCCGCTTGGCGCGGTAGAGCAGGTCCTGCCGGGCAAAGGCCGCCAGGATGCGCACGATGGTGGCTTCGTAGCCCTTGGACAACGTCAGGTAGGGTTGGTCCCACTGGCCCATGCAGCCCAGCCGCCGGAAATCGGCGCGCATCACGTCCACGAACTTCAGCGCGTGTGCCTCGCAGCGCTTGCGGAAGTCGGCCGTGCCCAGCTTGGAGGCGCTGCCGGCGGTCTTCTCGACCTGCTGCTCGATGGGCAAACCATGGCAGTCCCAGCCGGGGACGAACACGGCGCGCTTGCCCATCAGGGTCTGCGAGCGGACGATGATGTCCTTCAGGACCTTGTTCAGCAGGGTGCCGTAGTGAATCCCCCCGGTCGCGTAGGGCGGCCCGTCGTGCAGCACGAAATCCGGGGCGCCCGCGTTTTGCCGAGCGGCCAGCAGCTTTTCGTACTGGCCTTCGTCGGCCCAACGCTTGAGCCAGAGGGGTTCCCTGCGGGCCATGTCGGCGCGCATGGGAAATTCAGTCTTGGGGAGTCTGAGTGTGTTTTTCCAGTCCACGGGTGGTCGCGGATACTAGCAGAAACATGTTAGGAGGGGCGGATGCCCGAACGTGCTTCTTGGGACGAGTACTTCATGAACATCGCGCAGGTGGTGGCGTCGCGATCGACCTGTCCGCGCAAGTTCGTGGGGGCGGTGATCGTGCGCGACAAGACCATCCTGTCGACCGGCTACAACGGATCGATCCGCGGCATGCCCCATTGTACGGAGGTGGGCCACATGATGGAGAACGGCCACTGCGTGGCCACCATCCACGCCGAGAACAACGCCATCCTGCAGGCCGCGCGTAACGGCGTGATGATCGACGGCGGCACCATCTACGTGACCGCCAGTCCGTGCTGGAACTGCTTCAAGGCCATCGCGAATTGTGGGCTTCGGCGCGTGGTCTACGGCGAGTTCTATCGCGACGATCGCATCTTCTCGGTGGCCGCCACCCTCAACATCGAGCTTCTTCACCTGGACCGCGGAAAGGTCCCGGCCCAGGGCGAAGGGGGCTGATGAAGCGGGCCACCTGTCGGGCTATCGACCACATTCGGACGTGCCCTAGGTAACGAAATTAGGAAATGAAGTTGACAGGAGCCTTTGGAACGGCAAGCCTTAAAAGGCATGCTCAGGCTGCTCCTGACAGCCCTGCTCGGACTGAGCTTGGTCTCGATACCCGTCGAGGCCGCTTTCGCTATGGGTGCCGGAACCAGCATGGCCCGCGCGCGTGTCGCCTCCAAGGACAGCGCCCGGCCGCGCAAGGTCAGGCACCGGATGGTCCGCCGGGGAAAGTTGCACGGGTGGGTCGTTCCCGAGGCCGAGCTGCGTAGCTCGCCGCTGGAGCGGCCGTCCGGGAACCTGCGCATCTATTCGATCAACCAGGACGAAGAGCTGCGCATCAACATCTACAACCCCGACGGCTCGTACAGCATCGAGGCGGCCCGGCAGGTCGCCCACATCTTTCGCTGCAAGCGCACCGGCGAGGAGCACGAGATCGATCCGCGCCTGCTCGCCATTCTCTCGCACGTGACCGACCGCTTCGAGGGTCGGCGTATCGAGCTGCTCTCGGGTTACCGGTTCCAGCGCAAGACCACCAGCAACCATTTCAAGGGCATGGCGGCCGACTTCCGCGTCCAGGGCGTGCGCCCCAAGGATCTGCGCGCCTTCGTGAGCACGTTGGACGTGGGCGGCATGGGCGTCGGGTTCTACCCACGCGTGGGCTTCCTGCACGTGGATGTGCGGCCGGCGCCCAGCTTCCGCTGGATCGACAACTCGCGCAGCAACCCCGATTCCTGGGACAAGCAGCCGCCGCGCGCCTGGAAACGCCGCAAGCTGCAGAGCTAGAGCAACTGCACCTCCACCCCACCGAGGGGGCGACGGCCGACGATCCGGCCCGATGGCTGCGTCGGGCGTGCGCTTCCGGTCCTCAAGTACGGCAGTACATTCCGGTCCGGTTCTCGGCCCTCCTTGCCCTCGGGCCGGCTTGTCGGCCGCATGCTGAGGGACATCCCCCTGTTCACTTTCGGGCGGCACGTTCAGAAATGGTCCCATCCACATACCCCCCTGGCGCCGAACTTTTAGCCCGGTGGACTTGTCCGCCAGCCTCGGCTATCTAGCTGAAGGCGCATCATGCGGAGGTCCCATGTTGAAACGGTGGCCACACTTTCTTGACCTTGCGTTCGGCCTACCAGCCTCGGCCCTGCTTGGATTGATGGTGCTCGGGGTCAGCTGCAGTTCGGGCTCCAGCCAGGGTAGCGCACCGGGTGGCGGGGCGGTGGGCGGATCTTCGTCCTCGCGGGCGGGTGCCAGCACCAGCGCGGGAGCGGGCGGCGGTGGCCAAGTGGCGGGCGCGACCAGCGGCGGAGGAGCGAGCGCCGCCAGCGGAGGAGCGAGCGCGAGCAGCGGGCAGGGAACCGGCTCGAGTGACCGGCCCGATGCGGCCGTCGACACCCGAGCGGGCGGCAGGGAAGGGCGGGATGGCGCGGCGGGTGGGGCGGTCGCGGATGGTCGCGTGGATAGCAGACCCGTGGATTCGCGCGTGCCCGATGCCCGTGGGGCCTCGCCCGATCAGGGGCCGATGGTTCGCGACGGCGCGGCCGGCGATGCCCCCGTGGCCGCGCCCGGCAGCCTGGTCAACGGCGTGCAGTGGGCCGCCTTGGACGGCAAGCCCATTCAGGCCCACGGCGGCGGCATCATCAAGGTCGGGGACCACTACTACTGGTTCGGCGAGAACCGCAACAGCGACGGAACCTTCTACGCCGTGTCCTGCTACCGCTCGGCCGATCTGGTGCGCTGGGAGTTCCGCCACGACGTCCTGACCGCCAATTCGGGCGCGGGCCTCAAGCCCGCCAACATCGAGCGGCCCAAGGTCATCTACAACGCCTCCACCGGCAAGTACGTCATGTGGATGCACTGGGAGAACGGGTCCGACTACGGCGAAGCGCGCGCCGCCACCGCCAGCTGCAACAGCGTGGACGGCGACTACACCTACCACGGTAGCGCGCGGCCCCTGGTCAACTCGGGCGTCACCGACCACGACAAACCCGGCTACATGTCGCGCGACTGCACCGCCTTCGTGGACAGCGACGGCAAGGGGTACTTCCTTTCCTCCACCAACGAGAACTACGATCTCAACCTGTACCGCCTGTCGAGCGACTACCTGACCATCGACGCGCTGGCCGCCACGCTCTTCAAGGGCGGCCACCGCGAGGCCCCCGCCCTGTGGAAGCGCAACAACGTGTACTTCCTGCTCACCTCGGGCGCCACCGGCTGGAACCCCAATCAAGCGCAATACGCGACCTCCACCTCGTTGACCAGCGGGTGGAGCGCGTGGAGCAAGGTGGGCGACGGGACCACGTTCTATTCGCAGTCCACCTTCGTGCTGCCCATCGAGGGCGCGTCGGGCACCGGTTACTTGTACCTGGGCGATCGCTGGGCCGGCGCCTGGTCGAGCCCGGTCAACGATTCGAGCTACGTGTGGCTGCCCATCACCTTCCCCTCGGCCACCTCGATGAGCATGAGCTGGAACAACACCGTGACCATCGACGCCAGCGCCGGCACGGTCAAGGGCAGCACCCACAAGTTCAAGTTCGTGAACAAGGGCAACGGCAAGGCCCTGTCCATCGCCAATGGCGCCAGCAGCGAAGGCGACGACGCCGTGACGGTGGCCTACGCCGGCAACGACGAGCAGAAGTGGAGCCTGAACTACGACGGCGCCGGCTTCTTCAAGCTGACCAACGCCAAGAGCAGCATGGTGCTGGACGTGGTCTCGGGCGCCACCGCCGACGGCTCGCCCATCTGCCAATACGGCGACAACGACGGCGACAACCAGAAGTGGCGGGTGGTCGACAAGGGCAGCGGCCTGGTGCAAGTGCTGGGCAAGGGCAGCAAGAAGCTGGTCGAGACGACGGCCGACGGCAGCGCGGTGACCTTGGGAACGGCCTCGGGCGGCGACGAGCAACTGTGGGAGATGGCCCCCGCGGACTAGCGGATCGGCCCGCCAGACCACGAACACTCCCCCCCTGGCACCCACTTCGGGCCTGGCGAACCACGAACAGCCGCCCCCCTGGACCCCTTGGGGTGGTTTGAAAGCACGAAAGGCGCCGTTCAGGACCACCCCGGCGTGGTTGGAAACCGGAAGAACCGCCGCCGGGTGGGGGGCAGACGTGGTTCGAAGGAGAAAAGGCGCCGTCCGTGGGTCCGCTTTCGTGGTTGGGGTGACCCAGAGTGGCGGAAAGAACGCGGGTTCCGTGCTTGGGAGACAAAAAGACGCCGGCCATGGGAGGGTACCTCGAGAGACGCAGGCATCCCTGCTCGGCCGGCGGTTGGGGCACTTCCGGTCAGCCGGCCGGGGTGGCGGGTGTGGTTTGGCCCTGAGGGGTGTCGGCTGACGTACTGGCGGCCCCGCCGATTCTCTTCTTGCCGCGCGATTCGGCGGCAGCCTCGGCGGCCCGCAAGGGCGCGAACAGCAGGTGCTCAGTGGCGGAATCGATCCCCGCCAGCTCGGCGTTGGCCAGCAGGGCGTTGGTGATGCGGATCCAGCCCAGGCGTGCGCGGTTGATCTCCGAGGCAGGCGAGGGCGCCGGGCTCAGACGCGCGCGCTCGTCTTCGAGCTGGCCGATTTGCCTGGCCAGGCCCAACCATTCCAGGGTCAGGTCGAGCAGGTTCTTGTCGTGCAGGTTCACCGCCTTGAGACGCGCCCGCAGCCGGTCGTCCAGGCGGGCCTCGAGCATGGCGCCGTGGCCGGCCTCGCCTCGGTAGGTGAGATTGGTGTGCGGCAGCCCTTCGGGAAACAGGCTGTCGCGCAGGGCGAGCAGCTCGGTACGGGCCCCCGACACCTGCGCCAGGCTGGTGAGCGCCCCATGAATGCCGCGCACGTGATCATCGTGGGCGGCGTCGAGCACCGCCTGGCGCGCAGACAATTCGCGTATCTTGGGCTCGTCGGTCGCCGCACGCAGGGCAAAGATCGCCGCGTGGGCACTCTGCAGTTGCGGCCACAGCGCCGCCAGAAGCGGCGTCTTCTCGATCGCGGCCCGCGCCGGATTGCCCTCGGTCACCCAAGGGGCCGAGACCTGATTCATCTCCTCGACGGTCAACATCTTCACAGCCATGACAACATCCTCCTCACTGACCATATGTTGAAGGAGCCCACGACCCTCCCGTTCTTCGCGCGTCGGGCGCCTGTGGAACGTCGGGTGGCGCCCTTCGCGCCTGGCGAACACCCTTTCGCCAGCGTGGTAGTCACATCCTTGTACGAGTCTTGGCGGACCACAAGGGAAAGCAGCCGCGCTGCTCGGTGGCTACCCAAGGTGCCGTCGGGATTTCTCAGTCGCAGATGAATTGGGCAAGGCTGGCCACCACGGTGCCGTCGATGCCATCCACGTAGGTGAGCCAAGACAGGAAGCCCATCTCCACCACCGTGGGGATGACCAGGCGGTACTCCAGTGCCCCGGCAACAGCGCTGGACTTGCGCACGTAGACGGCGCGTGTGCTGGGCACGGTCACCTCATCCTGGCTGGTCACGGTGACCGAGCGCTGTCCCGTGGCGCAGGAGTAAGTGAACACCTGCCCCACCACGGCCTTCTTCACTTCTTCGTCGGTCAGCAGAACGTTGCGGGGCACGGAAATCACCGGCACGAAATGCGAATCGATCTCCGATACGGCCTGGACGGAGGTGACATAGAGGAAGACCGGCGTTTTCCCGTTGTAGTTCGTCTCGTCGGACGCCACCGTGAAACCACAATAGTCTTGCGACAGGATGACCCGACAGAACTTGGTGGAGCAGGTCGGGGTGTCGGGCGTGGTCATCACGCCCTTGGCCTTGAAGAGCTCGGCCCAGTCCGAAAGCACACCAAGGGCAAGGGACGTGGTGGTCGTCTTGTCCACGGGACCCGTGATCGGGATCCGACCGGCACCCAGCTTCTGTATTCTGGCTGCCCAGGTGATGGGCTTGGTGGTGATCGCGTAGTCCGTCTCTGTCAGGTTGAAGGTGGACTGCAAGCGCGCCTTCTCGGCTTCGAAGGTCTGCTGGGCATTGGCCGCCTCACGATACAGGACCGGGTACTCCTGGGGCGGGCCGGAGTTGTCGACGAGGATGCTCTGGCAGGCCGGTGACAGGTCGGGCGTGAAACTGGAATCGGCCTTCGAAGACGAGCCATCCAACGCCGACGCGGATCCATCCACGGGCCAGCCCCCTTCCTGCGCGACGTCGTTGCGGGGCGGGCTATCGCTGCGGGCAGAATCAACTTTGCTGGCATCGATGAGGACGCCCGCATCCAAGAGCGCGGGGGCATCCATCCCCGAGTCCGTCGGGACGCCGGTGCGCGCGTCCGCAGAGACCACGTACTTCGTGTCAGTCGGCTCGACGCGCTTCCCGTCCGCAGCCAGCGAGGTATCGACCTGCTTGCTCGAACTGACGCTGTCATCACCCGCCACGGCAGCATCCGCTCGCGTGTTCGACGGAGCAGCGTCCAGGCGCCCCAGACTCTGCCCGTTCTCTTCGCTTCTCTGACAAGCGGTCGCGAACAGTCCCAGCAGGAAGGAACCGGCCAGGACTGGGCCCAGGCCACGCTGCGCAACAGACAAGCTGATCTCATTCATGGCGCCCCCTCAGCAGGAGGGTAGATCCGATGACGCTGTCCTGTCGAAGCCAAATTCCTACGAGGGGTTCGCGGCAGGTGATCACCGGCACAGGCCGGGAGCGCGACGCGACAGCCATTGCCGCCAAAGCCGGGACCTCTACAAAGGCACGAAGGTGTACGTGTTCGTCGCGCGGTGGTCGTTGATCAGACTATGGACCTGTAGAACCAGCTGGTCGTCTCCGACCTGACCGCTGTATTCGACGGAACCCATGGTGCTGGTGACGACAAAGGAAATGCTGGCGCCATCCAATAGGTACTGCCCCTGCGATCCTTTGCCGGCATTCTTCTTCAGCCAGGTCGTGACCTGTTGGGGTGTGCCGCTACTCGTAACCTGCAGCACCGTCAAATCCGCTAAGAACCGGAGGTAGGAGGTGTACCCATCATCGTTGGACTTCTGGTACAGGCCATCGAAGCGAAGCACGGGGTCTTGATAGGAGCCATCGTCGTTCGAAAGCGGCGCGCGAGCATCCATCCGAGAGTTCGTGCCGCCGGGGCTGTCGAGCGCCAAGGGTCCATCGGCACGCTCCGCCCGCACGGACCCATCGGCAGGCTTCGTCTCCAACATCCCATCGGCACGATCGACCGTCCACGCGCCGTCGGCACGATCCACCGGCAACGGCCCATCAGCGGGTTGTGTCGGCAACGCCGCATCGGCGAGTCGATGATTCCCGCTGCCCGAGCACCCCGCCAGCCAACAGGTCATCACGGCCGCCGCAAGGCGAGCCGAGCCCAGGCACTTCGTACCGATGAGAGAGAGCATCTCCGCTGTTACTTCTTGTCGCGATACGCGCGGCCGATCTGCCAGGGCTTGCCCACGTAGGAACCGAGCTTCCAGTACGACAAATCGGAGAAGGTGAACAGCAGGGGTTTGCCGGCGATGTCCGCGCCCACCAGCACCGTTGGCATCGGAAGGACGAATGGACCGGGATCGAGCCGTTTCATGACCCCTCGTATACAGCAAGGCCACCCACCAGCCAAGGCGTGCGCTGCAAAGCCTGTGCACACCCTTCCTGAAACAAATCGAGCCGCCGAATCCAAGGTTTTCTCCCGGCGGGTTACCAAGAGAGGGAATCCAACCCGGAGGAAAATCAACATGACCAAGATCGAACGATTTCTCTCGATACTGCCTGCGCTCGCCGTCCTCTTCTCGGCTTGTTCCGAGAGCCAACAGCCGCTCACCGGAACCGTGGCACAAGAGACTTTCAGCTCGCCCATCACGACGGTCCTTGCCAGTCGCGCCGATGGGACCTCGCTTGATGCCGCGGTGGCAGCGGACGGGAGCTTCACCCTGAACCTGCCCAAGGGCACGGGGTACCGCCTGGACTTTGCCAACGCCTCCGGCAACACCACCTTGGTTTTCCCGCGCTCCGCGGGGGGGACGCAATGGCGCTTCGATGTGGCTAGTGCCGGCAGCGCCTTCGACATGGGCAGGGTTCGCCAGGTGGGCGATCCCCGTGACCTGCGCGTCAGCTTTGCCCACGCCAAGGTGAAGAAGGACGGAAATGCCGGCGCGCAGGACGGTGACCGTGAGGTGGAGTGCCTGAACGGCCAGGACCCGGTCACGGGAGCGGTGTGCGTGGAAGACGCCGATGACCAGGACTTGGCGTGCCATGAGGGCAAGCACGGCAAGCACGGCAAGCACCACGGAAAGGGGGACGACGGCGATGCCGGTCGGCACGGGGAAGGTCGTTTCTGTGAGAGTGACGCCGGCGTTTGTCACGGTGGAGACGATGACGGCGAGTGCAAGGACCATCACGGTCACGACGGGGGCGTGGACGATGACGACATCAGCACTGGGACCGACCCCCGCGAAGAAGTCGAGCCTACCCGTGCCGCGGTCGCGGATCGCAACCTGCCGTCTTCTCTTGGTCCCTGTGCCGAAAGCGACGATGAAGACGACGATAGGTAGACTAGAAGTGAATTGAACCATGCTGAAGACGGTGGCCACATGCACAGCCTTGCTGGGGCTCTTGCTGACCCGGCAGGTCCAGGCTGCATGTGCCACCGTTCCCCAATTGCGGGGCGAGCCGGCCCTGGTGGCCTCCGTCACCCAGGAGCTGGCCCAAAGGGGAGGCGGGGGGCTGGGAATCGACTGTTCGCCCTTGCAGGTTCAACTGTCATCGCGAGAAGGACGCTATGTGGTGGGCCTCGAGGATCAGTATGGCCGGCGCGGCGAGCGCCAGGTGGCCAGCGTGGAGATGGTCGCCACCCTGATCGAAACCTGGATGGCGCCGGGGATGGGCGAGCCGATGCTGCCGCCCGCGCTGTCTCCGCCACCGACCGTTGTGGCGACCGCGGCAGCGCAGCCCACGCCTGCGCGACTCGTGCTCTCGGCCCAGGCCGAAGCGGCCTTGGCCAATGACAGCTCTCTCTGGATGGGCGTCGGGGCGATGGCGTGTCTGCGCTTGGGTCGGTTCTGCCCCGGCACCCTGGTACGCTTTGCCGACGACGAGAGGTGGTCCGGCGACAGCGAGCGAGGACCGGAGGCTCGGAGAAGCTTGGCGGTTCTGCTGGCGAGTCGTACGCGTATTTCCCTGGGCCGCGTGCGCCTGCTGCCCCGGGTAGGCGTGGGGGGCGCGTGGACCTGGGGTGAAGGACCCAAGGGGAGTCACCAAGAGGGGCCACCACCGCAAGACCATCGTGGTTGGCTGCGCGGCGAGGTCGGCATCACCGGCCAAATCGTGGTTCGCGGCCCCTGGGCCCTGTCGCTCGATCTCTCCAGCGAGCTTGCGCCCCTGGCCCTGGCCACTCGCCTCTCGGAACCGCATGCCTTGCACGAGCCGTGGATCTTCTATCGCTTGGGATTGGGGGTCGCATGGGGGACACCCTAGGTCGCCTGATTCCCTTCCGCCGGCCCCCATCCTCACCCGCCGGGCTTTCCGACGAGGCGCTGCTGGCCGCCTGTGGGCTGGGCGATCAGGCAGCCCTGGGCATTCTCTTCGACCGCTACGCGCAGGATGTGTACCGTTTCCTGGGGCGCATGCGCGGGGCCGACCAGCCAGACCTGGAGGATCTGCTGCAATCCACGTTCATCGAGGTGAGCAAGAGCGCGGCTCGCTTCCGCCGGGGCTCGACGGCGCGCACCTGGTTGTTCGCCATCGCGGCCAATGTGGCCCGCAATCACGTGCGCGGTGAGGTGCGCCGGCGCGGGAACCTCGAAAGCTTCGGCGAGCTACCCAAGCGCGAGCCCGACATGCCCTCGGAGATCGCCGAGCGACGACAGTTGTTGGCGCGTGTGCAGGCCGCCCTGGCGGCCCTGGACGAGCCCCTGCGGGTGGTGCTGGTGATGTGCGATCTGGAGGAGATCCCTTGTGTCGAGGTGGCGCGGGTCATGGGCGTGCGCGAGGGAACCATATGGCGCCGTCTGCACGACGCCCGGCAAAGTGTGCGCGCCGCCATCGAAGGAGGAGTTCCATGACGGAGAAGATGCCGTCCCCCTGTCTCGATCATTTGCAGCTCACCAAGGCCCTGAGCCAGGGCCTCGATGCCGCGGAGGCGGAGCACCTCGAGACCTGCGAGCCCTGTCGCGGACAATGGCAGGCCCTGGAGCGCACCCGTGTGTTGCTCAAGGAGTTGCCTGTGGCCGAGCTGTCCGTCGACCGCAGTCGCGCCTTGCGAGACGCAATCCTGGTGCGGGCGCCGGTGTCTCGCGAACCTCGACGACCCGTGCGTGCATGGCTGCTGGCCTCCACGGGGGTGGTGGCGTGCCTGGCTCTCCTGGTGATGGCCAAAGGCTGGTGGAGGGAAACCCCGAGGGAGAGAACGGTGGCGGGTGCTCCCGTGATGCGCGGCACAGTCGCGCCGCAAGGACCGGCGGTGTTCACGCGAACCTCCGCGCAGCCCGACGAGCTGGTGCGCGTGTCCGAGGGCATCCTGCACCTGAAAGTGCGTCCTCTCAATTCCGGTGAGCGTTTCCGCGTGGTCACCTCGGATGCCGAGGTGGAGGTGCGCGGCACCGCCTTCGAGGTGCGCGCCCATGAGAATCGCCTGCTCTCGGTGCGCGTGACCGAGGGCTTGGTCGAGGTTCGGCCCACGGGCCAACCCATCGTGCTGTTGGGCCCAGGGGACGCGTGGCCTGGGCCAGCGGCACCTGAAACACCGTCACCACCCGTCGCACCCGTGCCGACGTTGCGGCCAGTGACGGCCGCGAGCCCTGCCGCGCGGCTTGCTCTTGCGGACCCCAAGACCGCGGCCCCACCGCGCTCGCCGCGTGCTTCGGAGCCCATGGCTGCACGAGCGGCGCAGCCGGCCCCGTCATCTCCTGAAAGGCCCGCGCCCTCGGAGAAGCCCCTCTCACCGCCCATGGATGTGGCCGAGCGGCAATTCCAGCTGGGCTGGTCGGCCCTGCACGCCCGCAACCACCAAGAGGCGGCCCGCGCCTTTGCCGCCGCCGCCCACCATGCCGGTGAGCAGCCCCTCGCCGAGGACGCCAGCTTCTGGTACGCCGTGGCCCTGGAGCGCACGGCTCACGACGAGGCCGCACGAACCGCCCTGGCGGTCTTCATCGCGCGTTTTCCCCGTTCGCCGCGTGTGGGCGAGGCCTCGGCGCTGCTGGGTTGGTTGCTTCTGGAAAGAGGCGACAAGCCCGGCGCCAGCGCGCGATTCCGTGCTGCGCTTTCCGATCCCGTGGAACGGGTGCGGGCCAGCGCCAGCGCCGGACTTCAAGCCGCCGAGCGCCGCTGAGGCTCCCCGGCGCCTCGGCGGTTGGCCAGCGACTCGCCTTTCGGCCCAAGGGCCGCTCTGATATCTTGGGCGCGAGCCAACCCGAGGACATCATGAACGCTCAAGAGCTGAAATCTCTGACCGCCATCTGCGGCATCGACTGTTTCAACTGCGAGTTCTTCCACACCAACATCGATGCCTTTTTCGCCGGCATGCCCGCCGACCGCAGGGCCGGCTTCGAGGCGCGCGGCATGACCATCGACAAGGCCCGTTGCCAGGGGTGCCGTGTCAGCGGTTGCCCCGTCCTCGACGGCAAGTGCGAGACCTTGGCGTGCGCCCGCGAGCGCAAGGTGGAGTTCTGTTACGATTGCCGCGACTTTCCTTGCGCCAAACTGCAACCGCTGGTTCAGAACGCGGCGCACTTCCCGCACAACCTGAAGGTCTACAATCTGTGCGCCATCAAGAACCGCGGCATCGAAGCCTGGGCCGCCGAGAGCCAAGAGATCCGGCGGCGCTACTTCACCGGCGCTTTCAAGATCGGCGCCGGCCCCCAGATCACGCCAGCGAAGTAGCGAGCCTGGCCTAGCGGGGCCCGGTGACGTGACAGCGGGCAAGAGCCGGGCCTCGCGTGATGTTCTATCCCGGGGTCAGATTGGCGGCGCGCAGAAGCAACTCGCAGAGCTCGTCCACGGCCATTCGTTGCGTCGACAGAGCCAGGCTGCGCGCAAAGGCCGGGCAGAAATTCGCGACGTCAGGACGTTCGATCTTGTCCCAAATCTGCCAGAAGCGCTTCGCCGGGTTCTGCAGATGGTCGACGACCCGTTCGATGGCCTCTGGCGTGAACGTCAACTTGGTGAGGGCCGGGGAGACGACGATCACGCCGAAGCGGGCACGCTTGTCACATTCCTCGAGCGCGTGGTGGATGTCGTGGTCCCTCACCGAGCGCAGCGCGTGCCGCATGACCTTCACCTTCCGTCGAGCGCAGGCTTCCTCGAGCTCGCGCACCACGCTCCCTTCGTCCGCAGGCGCGTGCATGATGAAGAGGTCGGCCTCGGGCTTCGCGTGCCGCCCGGACTTCTCGAGCACCCAATCCATCACCGCGTCCCGCCAGCCCAGGTCCGGTTCAATCATCAATGTCACGAACACCTGGGTGATGACCTCGTGCAGGTAGGGTGTGGTCACCATGCCGATGTCGGCGAGCAGCTGGGGCTGGAGTTTGTCGATGTTGTCGCGCAGGTGGTGGTGGAACTTGACGGGAACGGCCAGCTTGAGCACGTACTCGTAGCGTTCGGCATCGTCGTCGAAACTGCCGACCGGGAACAGCTCGGGCTGGCACAGTCGCAAGAGCTCGACCATATCGACGTCATTCCGGCTGACGTAGACGCGCGTCAGGCTGGCGAGGATGGACTCCAAATCCATGGCCATCGTCTTGTAGGGGATGAACTCGACGATCTTCTTGCGACCCGACTGGCCGTTGCTGCTAGCCATCAAGAGCTCCTTCCGCTGGACGTGGTGAGGACTCCTCCAAGGTACATCGGTTGCTCCTCCTTGGCATTAAGGGCGCCCCGACAGATAGGTCTCTGGCCCCCCTCGCGGCACCCTCGCCAAGAGCCTTTGGGCTCACCAGGACGATTCATGACGTTGCGTGTGCGGGCTGGCGTCGCTGCGAGCGATGATGTAATTTAATGGTCCGCGAAGAATTCCAGAGGAGGAGATGCGCATGTTCTGCTATCAATGCCAAGAGACCCTGAAGAACAGCGGCTGCGCCAAGAACGGTGTTTGCGGCAAGGACGACGGGACGGCGAACCTGCAGGACCTCTTGGTCCACACGCTCAAGGGCATCGCCCTGCACGCGCGGGAGGCCCAGCGCCACCAGGTCGAGGTGCCGACCTCTATCGGCCGGTTCGTGGTGGAGGCGCTCTTCACCACGGTGACCAACGTGGATTTCGACGCGGACCATGTTTCCAAGGTCATCGATCAGGCCCTGGCCGTGCGCGAGCAAGCCAAGGCCTTGCACAAGTCGGCGGGGCCGAGGCATGACGCCGCCACGTGGACCGGGGCCCCGAGCACCTTCGCGTCCAAGGCGACGTCGGTGGGTGTGCTGGCCACGCAGAACGAGGATGTTCGCTCTCTGCGCGAGCTGCTCATCTACGGGCTCAAGGGCATCTCGGCCTATGCGGACCACGCGGCCGTGCTGGGCCATGAGGATCCCGCGATCTACCGGTTCTTCTTCGAGGCCCTGGCCTCCACCACTGAGGATCTGTCCCAGGAGGCCATGGTGGGGATGGTGATGAAGGCGGGCGAGTTCGCGGTGACCGTGATGGCCTTGCTGGACAAGGCGAACACGTCGACGTACGGCCAGCCGGAAGCGACCAAGGTGAACATCGGGGTTGGCGCGCGCCCTGGCATCCTGATCTCCGGCCATGACCTGAAGGATCTGGAGGAGCTGCTCGAACAGAGCAAGGACGCCGGCGTCGACGTCTACACCCACAGCGAGATGCTGTCGGCGAATTCCTATCCTGCGTTCAAGAAGCACAGCCACCTGGTGGGCAACTACGGCAATGCTTGGTGGCAGCAGCAGAAGGAGTTCGAATCCTTCAACGGCGCCATCCTCCTCACCTCGAATTGCCTCACGCCGGTCAAGGACAGCTATCGCGACCGCATCTTCACCACGGGCCGGGTTTCCTACCCCGGGGTCACCCATATCCCCGATCGCAAGGCCGGGGGTAAGAAGGACTTCTCCGCCCTCATCCACAAGGCCCGCACGTGCAAGGCGCCGACCGCCCTCGAATCGGGTCACGTCACGGGCGGGTTTGCCCACGGGCAGATCCTGGCCCTGGCCGACAAGGTGGTCGCGGCGGTCAAGAGCGGCGCCATCAAGCGCTTCGTGGTCATGGGGGGGTGCGATGGCCGGCAGAGCGGTCGGTCGTATTTCACCGAGGTGGCCAAGAATCTGCCCAAGGACACGGTCATATTGACCGCGGGCTGCGCCAAGTTCCGCTACAACAAGCTCGAGCTGGGCGACATTGGCGGCATCCCGCGCGTGCTCGACGCCGGGCAGTGCAACGACTCGTACTCGCTGGCGCTGGTGGCGCTCAAGCTGAAAGAGGTCTTCGGCCTGTCGGACATCAACAAGCTGCCCATCTCGTTCGACATCGCCTGGTACGAGCAGAAGGCGGTGACCGTGCTGCTGGCGCTGCTTTACCTGGGGGTGAAGGGCATCCGCCTGGGGCCCACGCTGCCTGGCTTCCTTTCGCCCAACGTGGCCAAGGTCCTGGTGGACAACTTCGGCATCAAGCTCATCGGCGACGTGAACGGCGACGTCGCGGCGATGATGGCCGGGAACTAGACTTCGGCCAGCCAGCGGCGAAAGCGGGGCTGGACCCCTTCGTCCAGGGTCCGGCCCGGAAGCACGTGGTGGAGGATCGCGGAATCCTTGGGTTATTCAAGACTCCTGCATTTCTTGATCTTGGGGGCCTCGTCACCTAATTTCAGGCGCGGGCCCGTCTTCAAGGTGCCCACCTTTGCTTCATGTCTTCGCGACAACTCGATCTGCTTGACGAAAATGCAACTCCATCAACGCCAGCGCCCAGCAAGGGCAGGGGGGGCGGGGGCAAGGGGCGGGGCAAGGGCGGCAGCGACGAGCCTCCGACGCCACCCTCGGACGTCAGCCTGTCGGACGAGGCGCAGCGTCGCTACCTGAACTACGCGGTCAGCGTCATCACCTCGCGCGCGCTGCCCGACGTGCGCGACGGGTTGAAGCCGGTGCAGCGGCGCATCCTGTATGCCATGCACAACGATCTGCACCTGTACCCCGACGCGCGCTTTCGCAAGAGCGCCACCATCGTGGGCGCGGTCATCGGTCGCTACCACCCGCACGGCGACACCGCCTGCTACGACGCCATGGTGCGCATGGCGCAGGACTTTTCCTTGCGCTACCGGCTGGTGGAGGGGCACGGCAACTTCGGCTCGCTCGACGGCGACTCGGCCGCCGCCTACCGCTACACCGAGGCGCGCCTGGCGCCGCTGGCCACCGAGCTGCTGGACGAGATCAAGCAGGGCACGGTGGATTTCCGCCCCACCTTCGACGGGACCGCGCAGGAGCCCATCGTGCTGCCCGCGCGCATTCCTCACCTGCTGGCCAACGGCTGCGCTGGCATCGCGGTGGGCATGGCCACCAACATCCCGCCC
>CAZHUY010000076.1:4832-26412 GCA_964535465.1 uncultured Myxococcales bacterium | reverse complement strand
GAAATAGGCGCGCAGACCCAGCTCGCCCAACCCGTCCGTCTCGCTGGGTTTGTCGGCCAGGACGCTGCGCTTCTCGGGCAGGGCGATTTCGATGGGGGGCTCACGCCTGCCGAAGAACTTCTCCTTGGCGTGCAGGATCTGTTCCGTGGAATCCGGCGGGTGGCGATAGAGATCGTTCACCGCCTCCCAACCTCCCCTGCCCCACACCTCCGAGATGAAGGCGGCGCCCTTGAAGTAGGGCTCGATGAGCGAAAGGCTGATCATGGGGGGCAGCTTGCCCATCTGTTCCAGCTCGTTGCGCTCCTCGGGTGTCAGCTCGGCCAGACTGCGTCCCTGGCGGGCCGTGACCAACAGCTCGATCATGTCGGCGGCACCCACCATGGCCAGGGCCATGCGCAAGCCGGCGACCGCCAGCGGCCCCAGGTGCTTGTTCTTGCCCTGGCCGCCCGCTGCCTTCCAGGCCAGCATCATGAAAGTGGCCTCGCCCTCGGTCACGAACTGGCGCGCCGTGCGCGTCTCCTCGGACAGGCCCAGCCGGTTTCCCGGGCCACCGTCGTAGGTCTCCAGATCGAAATGCTGGTCGGCGAGCGCGTGCGTCAACTCGTGCGCCACCACGATATCGTCCGTGTCCTTGTCCTCGGTGTCCTTGAGCACGCGAAACGACTTGCTCTCGGGATCGTAGTAGGCCGCCACCTGCGTGGTCAGGGCATCCTCGAGCGTGGCAAAGAGATTGAACCCGGCGGGCGCGAGCCCCAACTCCGCATAGGCGCGCGACATGACCTCGTTCTTCTCCGAAGGCAATTCCCGTCCCAGTTCCTTGTGAACCCGCGCGCGAAAGTCCGACTGGCTCTCCCTGGCGTAGGGCACAGAACGCACGAAGGGCAAGCTGCGCAGGGCTGACAGCTCATCCTCGAGCTGGGCGAAATCCGCCGCCGGGGCGGGCGTGGGCCGCCCGGCCGGCGTGGGCGCAGGCGCAGCCACCGGGGTCACGGTTTGCACGCGCGCCGGGGCACGGCAAGCCAAGGCCAGGCACGATAGCGGCACAAGCCACCATAGGCGAAACATGCGGCAAGACTAGGTGGTCGCCGGTCCCTCCGCCAGGCCCTTGCGCCGCCACAGGTAGTAGACGGCCGGATAGACCATCAACTCCAGCATGAAGGATGTGATCAAACCGCCCACCATGGGGGCCGCGATGCGTTTCATGAGATCAGCGCCCGTTCCCGTCGACCACATGATGGGCAGCAGGCCGATGAGCGTCGCGGAAACCGTCATGGCCTTGGGGCGCACGCGTTTGACCGCGCCGTGCACGATGGCCTCGACCAGATCGCCGGTGGTGCGCAGGCGGCCTTCGGTTTTCGCCCGGTCGTGTGACAGATCGAGAAACAGCAGCATGAATACGCCGGTCTCCGCGTCCAAGCCCATGAGCGCGATCAGGCCGACCCAGACCGCGATGGAGACGTTGTAGTCGAGCAGGTAGAGCAACCAGACCGCGCCCACCGCCGAGAAAGGCACGGCCAGCATGACCAGGCCTGTCTTGAAGCTGGACCTCGTGTTCAGATAGAGCAGCGCGAAGATCAGTATGAGCGTGATGGGCACGACGATCTTCAATCGCTCGTGCACGCGCAGCATGTTCTCGTACTGGCCGCTCCAGCTCAGCGAGGTACCGGTGGGCAAGCTGACCGCGGCCACGGCCTGCTTGGCGTGTTCGACAAAGCGGCCCACATCGGTCTTTGCCGTGTCGAAGTCCACGTAGACGTAGCCGGCCAGCAACCCGTTCTCATCGCGGATCATGGACGGGCCCTCCACCAGCTTGACCTCGGCTATGGCCGCCATCGGGATCTGGCCCTGGCCGTTGGGCAAGGGCAGCAGCACCCGCTTCAGGGCCTCCAGGTCGTCGCGAAAATCGCGAGCGTAGCGCACGTTCACCCCGTAGCGCTCGCGTCCCTCGATGGTGGTGGTCTGGTTCTCGCCCCCTACCGCCGTCATCACCATGGTGTTGGCGTCCTCGACCGACAGGCCGTAGCGCGCCAGCTTGTGGCGGTCGAGCACGAAGTCCAAGAAGTAGCCAGAGGCCGCGCGCTCGGCGAACACACTGCGGGTTTCCGGGATCTTGCGAATCGCGGTCTCGATCTCCAATCCAACCCTCTCGATGACGGCCAGATCCGAACCGCTGATCTTGATGCCGATGGGCGTGCGGATGCCGGTGCTCAACATGTCCAGGCGCCCCTTGATGGGCATGGTCCAGGCGTTGCTGATCCCGGGCAAGCGAAGCACAGCGTCCATCTCGGCAATGAGATCGCTCTCGCTGATGCGGTCGCGCCACATGGTTCGCAACACACGCTTGAGTCCATCGGGCGCCCAGGACGAATACCAGCGCGGCTTCTCTCGCCAGCCCGCCTCGGGCTTGAGCAGGATGGTGGTCTCCATCATGGTCAAAGGCGCGGGATCAGTCGGGGTGTCCGCGCGCCCGGCCTTGCCGAACACGCGTTCAACCTCGGGGAAGGTCATGAGGATCTTGCCCTGCACCTGTAGCGCCCTCTCCGCCTCGGCCACCGACATGCCCGGTTGCACCGCGGACGGCATGTAAAGCAGCGAACCCTCGCGCAGCGGTGGCATGAACTCCGAGCCCAGCTTCAGGGCCACAGGGATGGTCCCCGCCATGACCAGCAGGCTGAGCCCTAGGGTCAGCTTGGCATGGCCAAGCACCCAGCGGCATGGTCTCTCGTAAAGACGATGGAGCAACCGACTGATGGGATGTCTCTCCTCGGCGTAGTAGTTGCCGACCAGCAGATGACTGGCCAGCCAGGAGAGCGGCCGGGGCCTGAAGCGGAAGGGTTCGCTGCGCGCGAACAGCATGCGCATGGCCGGATCCAGCGTGATGGCCAACAGCGCGGCGATGGCCATGGCCAGGTTCTTGGAATAGGCCAACGGTCGGAACAGGCGGCCTTCCTGGTCCACCAGAGTGAACACCGGCATGAAGGCCACGGCAATCAGCAGCAGCGAGAAGAACACCGACGGCCCCACCTCCATCAGGGCCTCCAGACGCACCTTGTAAAAATCGCCCGGCTTGCCCGTGGCTCGCCACAGGTAGATGCGGTTGTAGGCGTTCTCCACCTCGATGATGGCGCCATCCACCAGCACGCCGATGGAGATGGCGATCCCGGCCAACGACATGAGATTCGCGTTCAGGCCCATCAAGTACATGGGGATGAAGGCCAGCACCACGCTGATGGGAATGGTCAGGATGGGCACGACGGCCGAGGGCACGTGCCACAGGAACAGCAAGATGATGAGCGAGACGATGATGATTTCCTCAATCAGCTTGTCCGTCACCGTGTCGATGGCGCGCTCGATGAGATCCGAGCGATCGTAGGTCGTGACCACCTCGACGCCTTGGGGCAGTGAGGGCTTCAGCTCCTCGATCTTCGCCTTGACCTTCTCGATCACGTTCAGGGCGTTTTCCCCCTGGCGCATGACCACGATGCCGCCGACCACGTCACCCTGCCCATTGTAGTCGGCGACGCCCCGTCGCATCTCGGGGCCCAGACTGACGCTCGCCACGTCCTTGACCCTGACGGGGGTTCCGTCCTCGGCTTTGAGAACGAGTTGCTCCAGATCGGCCAGCGACTTCACATAGCCGCGCCCGCGCACCATGTACTCGCGCCCCGCCAACTCCACCAACCGTCCACCCACGTCGTTGTTGCCCTTGCGCACGGCTTGCACCACCGCCTCCAGGGGCAGCTGGTAGGCGGCGAGCGCATCGGGTCGCACGGTGATCTGGTACTGGCGCACCTGCCCGCCCACCGTGGCCACCTCGGCGACCCCGGGCACGCTCTGCAGGGCGTAGCGCACGAACCAATCCTGGGTGCTGCGCAGCTCGTCGCTCGCATGTCGGCCGGTTCTGTCCACCAGCGCGTACTGGAAGACCCATCCCAAGCTGGTGGCGTCGGGGCCCAGTTCGGTCTTCACTCCCGCGGGCAGCTGCGCCTGGATCTTCGACAGGTATTCCAGCACCCTGCTGCGTGCCCAGTAGATGTCGGTACCGTCCTCGAAGATCACGTAGACGAAGCTGTAGCCGTAGTCCGAGAAGCCGCGGATGGCCTTGACCTTGGGCGCACCCAGCAGCGCGGTGACGATGGGATACGAGACCTGGTCCTCGATGATGTCGGGGCTACGATCCCAGCGTGAATACACGATGACCTGCGTGTCGGACATGTCGGGCAGCGCATCCAGCGGGATGTGGCGCATGGTCCAGATGGCGAGGGCGATGGCCACCACGGCCCCGGCGATCACCAGATACTTGTTCTCGGCGGAGAAGCGGATGATCCGCTTGAGCACGGCTACGGGCCTCCGATGCCCGACAGCGAGGCGCGCAGCTGCGATTCGGAGTCGATGAGGAAGTTGGCCCGCGTGACCACCTGCTCGCCCTCGACCAGCCCGTCCTTGACCTCGAACAGGTCGCCGTCCTTGAGGCCCAACCCAACGAGGCGCGGCTCGAACTTGCCCTCGCCCTGGGCCACGAAGACCACGTCGCGGGTGCCGGCGTGGATGACCGCGTCCGCGGGGATGCGCAGCCCTTGTCGGCTCTCCCCCTGCAGAACCGCCTCGCCGTACATCCCGGGCTTCAGCTCGCGCGTGGGGTTGGCGAAGTGCAGGTGAACCTTGGCGGTGCGGGACTGGGGATCCAGGGTCGGGTCGATGAACGCCACCTTCCCGGAAAATGAGCGGTTCGCGTACGCGGGCAAGGTCAGCGTGGCCTTGCTGCCCACGCGGATGCGCCCCAGATCGCTCTCGTAGGCGTCGGCCATGACCCACACCATGCCCAGGTCCGTGATTTCGTAGGGTGCTTGGCTGGGGTCGATGCGCGCGCCTTGCACCACGTTCTTCGCGGTCACCACCCCCGCGATGGGCGACACCATGGTCAGGGACTTTTGGGGCTGTCGGGTACGCGCCAGCCGCTCGATCTCCGCGCTGGGCACGTCCCACAACTCGAGGCGACGGCGCGCCGAATCCGTCAGGCTCTGCCCGTTATCGGCCAGCCCGCCCGCCTTGGCGAGGGCCTCGCTGGTCTGCAGGGCCAACAGGTACTCGTTCTGCGCGGCCAGCAGACTGGGGCTGTAGAGGGAGAACAGCGGCTGTCCCTTGCGCACCGGCTGCCCCACGAAGTCCACGAAGATGCGCTCGACGAAGCCCTCGACCTTCACGTTGACCTGGCGCACGCGCGTCGGATCCACCTGAACGCGCGCGGGCGCGCGCCAAGTGGCGGTGATGGTCCCGCTCGTCACCGGGGCCGTGCGCAGGCCGATCAACTGCTGGCGCGCGGGATCGATGGTCACCGCGGCCAAGCCTTGGACCCTGGCTTTCTGGCCCGAGACCTCGTCTTGATAGACCGGAATGTAGTCCATGCCCATCTCGTCCTTGCGCGGAACGGGCGAGGTCTGTTTGGGATCCATGGGTGAGCGGTAGAAAGCGATCTTTCGCTCCCCGGCTTTGGCATCGGGCGGCCCCGAGGGCTCCACCGGCACCAGCTTCATTCCGCAGATGGGGCAATCGTCCGGATGATCCGACGTGACCGCCGGATGCATGGGGCACACGTAGAGCGGCCGCGTCTCGGCGGCCGGCGCAGGCGCGTGTTCTTGCTGCGGTCGCAAGGCGCGGGTCGTGACCACGCTTCCCAGAATCGCCCCTGCCAGCCCCGCCGCCAGGGCCAACCCAATCATCCGCGAACGTCGCGGCGGCCTTGGTGAGGGGGCTTCAGCGCTCATGATGGGCTCACATTCGAGGAGGTGACGAGCCGCTCTGCTCGTCGGAAGGACGGGGGGAAGACGCCATGGCCGGGACACTGAGCGTCGCCCCTGGGGCCTCCAAGCTGACCGCCCGTTCCGCGATGGCGATCCGCTGAGCGGCCGCGAGAGAATCCAGATACCCGCTCTGGTCAGCCAGGTAGCCCGCCAAGGCTTCCAGCACCGAGGCAAAACCCACCGCGCCAACCTTGTACTGCGCCAGCGTGCTGGTCACCGTGGCCTCTGACTGAATCAGCAGCCCGGAGCGGTACAGGCGATTGCTCTCCAGCGAAGACTGCAGCGCCGCCAAACGCTCGACCACCCGTTGCTGCAGCAGCTCGCGAATCGCCTCGGCGCCGTCGCGAGCCGCGCGACCACGCGCCTGATTCTCGCTGATGGCGTGCGCCTGTTTCTGCAGGGTCCACACCGGCACGTTGAAGGCCACGCCCGCTTGCCACATGGTCGAGAGACTGCCCCCCCGGGGCATCACGCCGGCGCTGACCGTGACGTCGGGCCAACGCTCCTTGCGGGCCAGGTCCACCCGCCGGTCCGCCTGTTGTCCCTGCAGCAAGGCCCTGCGCAGCTCGGGGCTTTGCTCCTCGGCCCTGGCCAGCGCCGGCTGCACCTCCGGCAACTCGGGATCGGGCAGATCGCTCAGGCTGCGGGTGGTGATCACGGGCTCGTCCAGGGGCCGGCCGCGCAGCCGGTTGAGAGCGGCGAGGCCCTGGCGCTCCTCGGCCTGCAGAGCCCAGCGACGCTGGCGTAGACGGGTGCGCTCGAGCTGCGCGCGCAGCAGGTCGGACTGCGCCCCCTGCCCTGCCTCGTAGCGTGCCCGCGCCAGCCCTTCGGACTGCGTCCACAGAGCTTCCAGCTTGCCAAGAAGCCCCAGCTGGTCGCGCACCAACAGCAGATCGACATAGCCGCTCTCCACCTCGGCGGCCACGGACAACATCACCCGTTGCAGATCCGTCTGGGCCCCAGCCGCATCCAGCCCCGCCACCTCGCTGCGCAGGCCGCGCTTGCCCAACCAAGGAAAGGTCTGCGAGGCCACGATGCTCCACCAGCTCGTCTCCATCTTGCCGATCTGAATGTCGCGAAACCCATCATTCTGAATCCCCAACGAGAGCGTCGGATCCGGCATCGCCCGTGCTTGCGGCACCCGCTCCTGCTCGGCCGCGACTTGAGCGCGCGCCTGCCTCAGCTCGGGCCGCCTCTCGATGGCCTGCTTGACCAGCTCGCGCAGCAAAGGATCCTGCACCAGCGTCGGGCCGGCGGAGGCCGGCACGGCTTCCCCCACGCGAAGGGGTGTCGCGGTCATCAAGAGGAGCAGAGCAAGGCCCGCGCTCATTGTCACTCCACGACGATGATTCCGGAAATCATGTCCATCGCGCACGCGTAGCGTATCTGGCCCTGCTTCTTGGGCGTGAAGATGATCTCAACCGGCTGATTGAGAGGCAGCGGCCTGTTGATGCCGAGGTCCTTGATCACGATCTCCTTGGCGCAGGTTCGGTCCGTCTTGCGTGTCACGACGAGCTTCACGGAATGGTTCACTTTCACGGCGACCCGCGCCGGCACGAATCCCGCGCCCGTGACCTCGATCGCCACCACCTGCTCGGGCGCAACCCTGGCTTCAGCAGGTCGGCCCACAAGGGCGGCCACCGCGACGAGCCAAACTGAAACAGCCATGAGAATGTTCTTGTTCACGAAGGTTCTCCTTTGCCTTTGTCCTCTGCATTGGATGCTCGCCTGGCGTCGGCGATCATCCCCAATAGGCCGCACAACGGGAGCCGTGACATGGGGAAGGCCAGATTCCGTCGTCCCCGCTTCCACGGGTGCGCCGCGATCCGGGGCTCAATCATCCAGGGGATGGGCGGCGGCAGCGGAACGCCGAAACGCCATCATGGGGAACACGCCCAATCCAATCCCGATCCCCATGCCGATAATCCCGTGAACACCCACGCACGAGCTGCCCATCGCGCCCGTGAAGAGGGCGGTGGCCGCAGCGCTGAAGAACACAACGAGCGGATTCGCGCTGCGGGCCGCGATGCGCGCGATGACAAGCCCAGCCAGCACGCCACCCCCGACGCAAAGGAGCATGCACACGCCATAGCAGGACGCCCCCAAACAGACGTGACCATGCAGCCTGCCGATGACACCACCAGCCAAGGGCAGAAGCCCGCAGGCCACGCCAGGCAGAACGCCGCGGCCTGGAGCTCGTCCCCACCACAGCAGCCCCATCGAGGCAAGGAAGAGCAACGCGGAGAGCAGCAAAGGAACGGACACGTCGTGGACCAACAACGCCACCAAGCCACCGAGGACGAGCGTGGGCACCGACCATGCGGCCGCGTGCCTCAACCGGCCAACCTCGTAAGCACGCTTCGCTTGAGCCCGAAAACTCGCCGCTTCAGTTGCCATAGGCCCTTCTCCAGGCTTCCTTCAGCCTTGCCAGGGCGCGCTCTCGACGTTTTCGGAAGGTCGCGCCAGGAAGGCTCGTGGGGTTCTCATCGTTGAAGCTTGCGACCAGGGTCTGCTGGTCTGCTTCTGAGAGCGTGCCGAGTACCTGCCGAGCCGCTGCAACCAGCTGTTCGCGTGACACGATGGCCTCTGCGCTCTCGGCGGGGTCAGCCGCATGGTGGTCATCGACGAAGGTCGTTGTTCTTGCTCGGGTCATCTGTTTCTGAATGGTCCGAACCTCCCAGCTTGCGATGGTGACGGCCCAGCTGAAGGCGTCTCCCGCCCGATCGAACGTCGAAGCGCGATTGAAGACCTTCAGAAGAGCCTGCTGGGCGGCATCCTCCGCGTCCGCGCCCGTAAGCATCCTGCGGCAGAAAGCGGTCACCACCAGCCAGAGGGCCGCATAGACCTCGTCGAAGACGGAGCGATCACCGTCGGCGAGACGGACCATGAGAGCGTTCACGCGCTTTCGGGCGTCTGCATCCATCTGTCACAGGTCTTTGGTTGAGATCTCTGAAGCACAAACGGGCTCGGCGCCCTCGCTCTCAATAGGCCGCAGAAGAAAAAGCGTGACAACCCAATCGTCTGGCTCGCTGGGGGCAGCTGACGTCGACCTCCTTCTGGGCTCAGATACCCCTCTGGCTCTGATGCAGAACGCGCGACTGGGGTATCGGCCGGCGCATAAACCTGGTCACACCGCTCCCAAAAGACCACGCTAGTATGCTTATAATCGTCGACGTGATCGGTCGCAGCATAGGCAACTACAAGATCACCCGTGTCCTCGGCGAGGGAGGGATGGGCACGGTGTACCTGGCCGAGCACCCCATGATCGGCAAACGGGTGGCGGTCAAGATGCTGCGGCCTGACCTCGGCACCGACCCCGGCCTGGTGTCGCGCTTCTTCCAAGAGGCCCGCGCGGTCAACGAGATCCGCCATCCCAACATCGTGGACATCTCGGACTTCGGCAAGACCGATGACGGCTTCGTCTACTTCGTGATGGAGTTGATGGAGGGGCGCAGTCTGCGCGAGCGGCTGACCGCGGAGAGCATGCTGCCCCTGACCGACGTGGTCACCATCAGCCTTCAGGTGTGCGACGCCCTGGCCGCCGCCCATCGCGCGGGCATCATTCACCGTGACCTCAAGCCCGACAACATCTTCCTGCTGGAGGATGCCAAACAGCCGGGCGTCCTGCGCAGCAAGCTCTTCGATTTCGGGGTGGCCAAGCTGCTGGGCCAGCAGGAGAAGCAGGTCGGTCACAAGACCATCGCGGGCGCCGTGGTGGGCACGCCCTACTACATGTCGCCCGAACAAGCCCTGTGTCAGGACGTGACGGCTGCCAGCGACATCTATTCGATGGGTGTGGTCATGTTCGAGATGGCCACGGGCAGCGTCCCCTTCGCCGCCGAGCAACTCGTGATCTTGCTCAACGCCATCCTGAAACAGCCAGCGTCGGCGCCCAGCGAGCTGCGGCCCGAGATCCCGCCGGTCCTCGACAGGCTGATCCTGCGCTGTCTGGAGAAGGATCCGGCGGTCCGGCCGCAAAGCATGGAGGAGGTCATCGCGATCCTCAACGCGACAGCGGCCGAGTCGGCCAACCCGTCCATGGCCACGGGCGAGACCGTGCTGGCCAGGCCGGAACCGACGTCCGCCGCTTCCTCGATGGCCTTGGCCGCCACCATCGCGCCACGAACCACGGCCCCGACGCGCACGCGCCTGACCAAGACGGCCACACAGGTCCCGATGTCCAGGACCGGAGATTCCGTGCCCGCGGTGGCCACGGTGACCACCAGCACCAGCGCAAGCGCGCCGGCCATAACCACCACCCTCATGATGGGGGGCAGCGCACGTCAAGGACCGCCCACCCTGATCGAACGGGCGCGCACGTGGCTGAATTCGGCACGCGTCCGTCGCGCGGCGATCCCCATCGTGGTGGTGACCGCCGTGGTGGTGGTGGCCAGCGTGTTCATGTCCCATGCGTCGGCGCCCTCCATCACCGCCGAGGTGGTGGCCGAGCAACCCCAACCCGCGCCCGCCCCCAAGCACGCCGCCGTCACGCTCGCCTCGGAGCCCAGTGGGGCCGAGGTCACCCGGCTCAATGACGGCAGGATCCTGGGGACGACCCCGGTGGTGGACATTCGCCAACTCAATGGCCAGCAAACCAACTATCGCTTTCGTCTGGCCGGCTACACCGATGTGCAAATGCCCTTTGTGGCCAGCAGCGGCGGCAACTTCGAGGTCAAGGCCACGCTGGAGCCCAGGGGACGCGCCGATCCCGGACGCCTCGCCGGCACGGCATCATCCGCCCACAAGACGAAGAAGACCAAGGACAAGAAAGCCCTCGCGCGCCCGACGGTGCCAAGCCAAGCGCCTCCCGCGGCCCCACCACCGGCCGCCCGCCCTCCGGCCCACCCTCCCGCCGAGGCACCGTCGTTGCCGCCCCTCAACCCTTCCGTACGGGTGCGCCGCCTGGGCGGCCGCTAGGAGCCGTCACACGATGATGCGCGCACGCAAGCGCCGGATGCCGTACCACCCGGCTAGCACGGTGACCACGACCAAATAGGCCAGGTCAGCGAGCAGCACGACCGACCAGCGCCCGGTGATCAGCCAGCGGTTCAGACGCACCGGGTGGGTGAGGGGCAAGAACTCGGCCACCCATTGCAGGATGCGCGGCAGGCTCTCCAGCGGAAAGACCGTGCCGGCGAAGAAGAACATGGGTGACAGAAAGCCGGTGAAGTAGAAGTTGAAGTGGTTGATGTTCTTCACGAACGCGGTCACCACCAGCGACAGCGCGCCGAACATCGCGCCGGTGAGAAAGCCCACGGGGATGGCCACCAGCCCGGCCGGCATGGGCAGCGCGCGGAAGACCCACATAATCAGCACCACGCACAGGCTGAAGAACAAGCCCTTGCTGGCCGCCCATAGCATCTCGCCGACGAACAGATCCCTCACGGTGACCGGCGCGGCGACCATGCCATCGTAGGCCTTTTGAAACTCCAGACGCACGAAGGTGCCGAAGGTACACTCGTAAGCCGCGGTGAACATGGCGGAGGTGGTCGGCAGAGCCGTCGCCAGGAAAACCAGGTAGGGCAGCCCGTCCATCCGTTCGATGTAGCGCCCCAGGCCCAGCCCGATCCCCACCAGGAAGATGATGGGCTCCAGGAAGGCCGGCAACCCATTGCTGAGCAGGTCGCGCGTGTAGACGCGCATGTGGCGGTACCACACGCTGAACAAGCGCCACGCCAGAGGCGGTGGCGCACAGTCACTGTTGAGCATCGAGCCTCCGACCGGTTGCCTTCAAGAAGACGTCCTCCAGCGTGCTGGGGCGCAGATGGTGGTCGCCGGGCGGCAACTCCTTGGCCGCGGAGGCCAACGCGGGATACTCCCGTCCATAGACGCGCACCGATCCGTTCGACTCCTCGACCCGGCCACAGCCGGGCGGCAGGCGCGCCAGCACCCGCGGCGCCAAGGACGCGTCGGTCAACTCGAGCACGTAGGGCTCGATGTGCTGTTCAAGCAAGGCCTTGGGGTGGCCGCGCAGCACGGCCCTTCCCTTCTCCATGATGAGGACGTCGTCGCAGAGCTGAAACGCCTCCTCCATGTAGTGGGTGGTCAACACGATGGTCAGGCCGCCGCGTTTGAGCTGCCGGAGCTTCTCCCAAATGGTGTGGCGGACCTGCGGGTCGAGGCCGGTGGTGGGCTCGTCGAGGATGAGCAGGCGCGGCTGGTTGAGCAAGGCGCGCACGATGACCAGCCGTCGCTTCATGCCGCCCGACAGCTCGCGGATGTTGGCGCGCGCCTTCTCGCCCAGCTCCATGAACTCCAGCAGCTCGGCGATGCGCTGGCGGGCCACGCTCCTCGACATGCCGTACAGCCTGGCGAAGATGTGCAGGTTCTGCGTGACGTCCAGCTCCTCGTCCAAGTTGTCTTCCTGGGGCACGACGCCCGAGCGGCACTTGATGGCCAGCTCGTCTCGCTCGGGGTCGAAGCCGAAGACCGAGACCTTGCTGGCCGGGCTGCCATCGCGCTCAGCCTTGCGGTAGAGGATGCGCATGATGGTGCTCTTGCCCGCGCCGTTGCGGCCCAGGAGCCCGAAACAGCTCGACGGCGCCACGTCGAAGCTGACCCCGTCCACCGCCTTGACCTCGCGGTACGACTTGTGGACGTTTTCGAAGACGATCACGGGCGCGGCCATGACGGGTACAGCTAGCACACGCACGGACCGCACGCCGTCTCACTTCAGCCGCTTGACGCCCACGCATGGGCGAGGTAGTAACCCAATCCTTCCCAAGCCGGCCTAGCTCAGTGGTAGAGCATCGCTTTCGTAAAGCGAGGGTCCCCGGTTCAATCCCGGGGGCCGGCTCAGTCTCCGACGGTCACCCGACGGACTACGCCGCTCCCGGCCCCTTGTTGTCATCCGGCCGCGCCACCGCGTCAATGGTCGTGGCGCGCCGGCCCTCGGGTCCCAGCATGGCGACCCTCACAGGCTCGGTCGGTACCCTTCGCGTGCGCAGGTCGGAGGTCTTGTAGCTACCCTTGTAGCCGCACTGGCCGCACGCCTTCGGCATTTCGATTTCTGTGCCGGGCGCGGGTTTCTTTTCGCCCGCAGCGCGCGGTGAACGGCCCTCGGGAACAAGCCAGAAGTGCACGTAGGCTCGGCACTTGGGGCAGTAGATTCCTTGCTCGTCCATCGTGTAGTTCCTGGTCCTTTCCTCTACCGCGGAGTTGGTTCACTAGGTTGACCGCGGAGTTGGTTCACCAAGTTCGCGCGTAATTTTACACCCAACCAGATCCAAGGCCATGCCTGCTGAGCCTCTTTTCGCGGATCGGACCAGGCTGCCTTGTGGATTTCGACCGCATGCGCTACTTTGCGCCCATTCTAGGAGTAGGCGTCTCCGTTGATTGGCCGCAGAGAAAGCGAACCACGATGACGACAGTTGAGGGAAAGAGGTTGGTGAGCAAGGCTCCGCAGCTGGCATGGCTGAACCAAATCAAGGGAATCGCCATGATTTGGCTGTTCCTCAACCATCTCGCCGAGAAGCTCTTTGGCGGACCAGCCATAGCCAACCCCGGACACGGCTGGCCGACACTTGACCAACGCGTCGAACAACTCCTGCCGATGCCCGAGCAAGGACTCAGCGGCCTTGTGGCCAACGTCCTTCGCTACGTGGGCTGGGGCGGCGACATGGCTGGCGTTCAGCTTTTCATTCTGGTCAGCGGGTTCGGATTGGCCTGGAGCCTGGTCAACGCTCCGGCCGCGCCTCTCGATGCACGGACCGTCTATCGACGCCGACTTGCTCGCATCTACCCGGAGTGGCTGACCATCCATATCCTGCTCGGAATCGCAGGAACCCTCTCCTTGCTCAATGACGCCCCTTCCGTGTTCGGGAAGGACTTCTGCCTGAGCATCATTGGGATTCGCTTCCTTCCGTCAACCCTCTACGCGTTCTCTCCGCCTTGGTGGTTCTTTGGCCTGCTGGTCCAGCTCTATCTCGTCTTTCCCCTCCTGTGGTTCGGTGTCCGGCGGCTCAATCCCCTCCGACTGTTCTTGCTGGCATCGCTCACAGGATTCGGGGTGCGCGCCATCGGGTTGCTCGTGTTCGACGTCTATCTGGACGCGTGGAGTCGAGGAGCAATCTTCATTACGCAACTCCCCATCTTCGCCTTGGGCATCGTCATGGCCGTTTGGTTTCATGACCACCCGCCTTCGGCATCGCCAAGGCAATGGCTGTTGCTCCCTGCGGGCATCGTCGTCTTTTTGGCTGGGAACGCCTTGGGACTCTTCCTGGTGGGCATGACCTTTGCGCCTTTCATTGCCGGAATGGGCAGCTTCATGGCGATTTGGCCCTTCGTCTCGGGTTCAAAGCGACGATTGCTGGCTTTGAATTGGCCCATCACATGGGTTGGCCGACACTCGCTTTCTTTTTTCCTGGTTCATCATCTGGCCATCGACCGGATCGGCCCGAGATCCTACGACATCACGTCCTCGCTATTCTGGGCTCGGCTCGGCGCATGCCTTCTCGCCACGATTGTGGGCTCGTTGCTGATCGAACGGGTTGCCTCTGTGGGCCAGAAGACCATAGAGAGGATGCGCGCCCGGCTCGGCACGTTTCGCACCTGCCTCACGTTGGCCGGCGCCATCACGCTGGCCCTGGCCTTTCCCCTGGCCGCTGAGCTGGTCGTCCGCAAGCTCGATCCCCAGGAGGTCCTTGTCTGGGGAGAATTCGACTCTCTTGCCCCCAGCGATCAGTTTGGCTGGAAGCTGAAGCCCTCCGCGGTCACGCGGCTTCGCTGGATTTCCTATGACTACACGGTCAGCGCCAATCACCTTGGGTTTCCCGGACCGGCCTACAACAGCGCAAGGACCCCTGGCTCCTTCAGGATCTTGACCACCGGAGATGCTTACACCAGCGCCGAAGGCGTGGACACCGAACAAGCATGGCCGCGTGTTCTCGAACGGAGACTTGCCCAGCGCACGCCCGACGTGAAATGGGAGGTACTCAACTTTGCCATCACCGGCTACGGACCGACCCAGGATGCGGCCGTTCTTGAGCATTTCGTACCGGAGTTTTTGCCAGACGTGGTCGTCCTCGAGATGTTCATCAACGACTTCGAAGACGAAATGGCAGGCCAGTCCATCGGCGACACCATCGGATTCGATCGTGAGTCGGAGCGCTCGAGTCTGAAGCAGATGCTCAGGTTGCCCCACTTCTCGGCATGGATGAGCTTTCAGAGGGCTATGACCAAACAGCGTCTTTCTGGCAAGCCATCCGGAATAGCCCAGTTCTTCTCCGGCCTGGGTTGGCTAACCCGAGACAGCAGCATGTATCAGCCGGAGGCTCGTGCTCGAATGAGAGCGCGGCTCGCCAGTATCCGGCAGACCGTGGAAAGCCGTGGGGCGGCCTTGATCGTGATGCTCGTTCCGGGCGCCATTCAGGTTTGTCCCGTCGCCAGCCTCCCGTACATGGTGGGCGCACGGGTGGATGAATCAGGCCTGGATATGGAAGGGCCCCAGCGAGCCCTGAAGGAGCTGTGCCAGGAATTAGGGATCGAACTCATCGATCTGCGCCCCGTCCTTTCGGGCGATCGATGTCTATACCAACCACGCAATCTGCACTGGCTCCCCGAAGCGCACGAACGCGTCGCCGACTACCTTGCCGGAACCATGGGGACACTCGCCCAGAGGTCCGTTGATCGCTGAATTCGGTTTCCGGCCGGCAGTGCTGAGCGCGGGCCTCCATTGGGAGGCCCCTTCGCCCGGGTCAAAGCCGCGGCCTTGACCCGAAACCGCCGCCAACGCCAGTCAGTCCCGTGGTTGGGGCAATGCCGTCAAGCCTTGGCGATCACGGCCTCCACGGCCGCGGCCGACACTCCGGCGATGTGAACCGTCTTCCGTTTGCCGGTTTCGCCCCGCAGGATGGTGACGGCGGAGCGGGACACGCCGAGGGCCGCGGCCAGCACCTTCTGCACGGCTTCGTTGGCCTTGCCCTCCACCGGCGGGGCATTGACCGAGACCTTCAGGCGATCGCCCATGACCGGCCCTACCCCTTCGCGCGGACACCGCGGCTGCACCACGATGTCCACGGTCACCCCCCCGTCCCGCTCGGCCAGCTTCAGCGCCGTCATTTGTCGCTGACGACGATGTTGACGATCTTGCCGGCCACCACGATGACCTTCCGGACGGTCTTGCCCTCGATGTGCTTGGCCACGTTGGGCACCGCCAGGGCCTTCTCGCGCACCTCCGCCTCGGGGGCGTCGCGCGCCACGGTCAGGTCACCACGCAGCTTGCCATTCACCTGGATGCCCAGGGTCAAGACCGCATCGATGGTCAGCGCCTCGTCGTAGGTCGGCCAGGCCACCTGCAGCAGGAAGCCCTTTTGTCCCAGCTTCTCCCAGGCCTCGTCAGCCAGGTGCGGAGCGAAGGGTGCCAGCAGCTTCACCAAGGTCAGCAGATCCTCGCGGCTGGCCCCACGGCCCAGCTCGTTCAGGTACTCCATCATGGCCGCGACGGCGGTGTTGAAGGCCATGCGGTCCAGGTCGACCGTCACCTTCTTGATGGTCTTGTGGCGGATGCGCTGGTTGGGATCGCCGGCCGGCGCCTTGGCATCGTCGAACTCTTCAATCAAACGCCAGACGCGCTTCAAGAAGCGGCTGCAGCCCTCGATGGCCCGCGGATCCCAGGGCTTGGGCAACTCGAACTCGCCCATGAACATTTCGTAGAGGCGCAGGACATCCGCGCCGTATTCGGCCACCACGTCGTCGGGGTTGATGCCGTTCAGCTTGGACTTGGCCATCTTGTCGACGGCCACCTTCAGCTTCTCGCCCGTGGCCTTGAGATAGGCGTCGTCGCCGCGCAGCTCGATCTCGGACATCTCGTGGTAACGGCCCAGGGCATCCTGGTACGAGTACGCCAGCACCGTGCCCTGGTGGCGCAACTTCTTGAAGGGCTCTTTCGTCGTCACATGGCCCAGGTCGTAGAGGACCTTGTGCCAGAAGCGCGAGTACAGCAAGTGCAAGACCGCGTGCTCGGCGCCGCCCACGTACAAGTCCACGGGCTGCCACTGCTTCTCGCTCTCCTTGGACCAGGGCTCGTGGTCGTTGCGCGCGTCCAGGTAGCGCAGGTAGTACCAGCACGAGCCCGCCCACTGCGGCATGGTGTTGGTCTCGCGCTTGGCCGGGCCACCACAGGTCGGGCAGGTCGTGTTGACCCAGGATGGAATGCCGGCCAGGGGCGATTCGCCCGTGCCGGTGGGCTCGTAGCGTTCGACCTCGGGCAACTGCACGGGCAGCGCGCTCTCGGGCACCGGCACCGCGCCGTGGGTGGGGCAATGGATGATGGGGATGGGCTCGCCCCAGTAGCGCTGGCGCGAAAACACCCAGTCGCGTAGGCGGTAGCTGACCGTCGCCTTGCCCTGCCCTCGGCCCTCGAGCTGGGCGTTCACCTTGGCCTTGGCCTGCGCCGTGGGCAGCCCGTCTAAATCGCCAGAATTCACGGCAATACCGTCGTCGGCGAAGGCCTGGCCCGCCTCGATCTCGCGTCCATCAGCCGGCCGCACCACCTGGCGGATGGGCAGTTGGAACTTGCTGGCGAATTCGTAGTCGCGCTCATCGTGCGCGGGCACGGCCATGATGGCGCCGGTGCCGTAGTTCGACAGCACGTAGTCCGCGATCCACACCGGTACCTTCTGCTGGTTGACCGGGTTGATGGCATAGGCACCGGTGAACGCGCCGGTCTTCTCCTTGGCCAGATCCGTGCGCTCCAGGTCGCTCTTGCGTCGCGCGACGGTCTGATAGGCCCGCACCGTCCCGGCCTGCGCCGGGGTGGTCAGCCGATCCACCAGCGGGTGTTCGGGCGACAGAACCATATAGGTCGCGCCGTACAGCGTGTCCGGTCGGGTGGTGAACACCTTGATCTCGTCCTTGCTGGGCGAGCCGTCGGCGGCGGCCACCGTGAACACCACCTCGGCCCCGTCCGAGCGGCCAATCCAGTTGCGCTGCATGGCCAGGGTGGACTCGGGCCAATCCAGGCCGACCAGGTCCTCCAGCAGGCGGTCGGCGTAGCGGGTGATGCGCAGCAGCCACTGGCGCAGATCCTTGCGCTCGACCCCGCTGCCACAGCGTTCGCAGCAGCCCTGCGACACCTCTTCATTGGCAAGGCCGGTCTTGCACGACGGACACCAGTTGATGGGCACCGTGCCCTCGTAGGCCAGTCCCTTCTTCCATAGCTGCAGGAAGATCCACTGGGTCCACTTCACGTACTTGGGGTCAGTGGTGTTGACCTCGCGATCCCAGTCGTAGGCGAAGCCCACGCTGTCGATCTGCCGGCGGAAATTGGCGACCGCCTTCTCCGTGGTCACGCGCGGGTGGATGCCGGTCTTGATGGCATAGTTCTCCGCGGGCAGACCAAAGGCGTCCCAGCCCATGGGGTGCAGCACGTTGAAGCCCTGCATGCGCTTCCAGCGGGTGATGATATCGGTCGCGGTGTAGCCCTCGCAGTGGCCCACGTGCAGCCCCGAACCCGATGGATACGGGAACATGTCCAGGGCGTAGTACTTGGGTCGCGCGGGATCAAACGTGGTCTTGTGCAAACGCGCCGTGCGCCAGCGTTCCTGCCACTTGGGTTCAACTGCTCGATGATCGTAGGGCATTTTCGGGCGCGCAGTCTACACCACCGCCCTGCCCTGTTCAGAAGTTCTGTGTCCCCCCGTCGCGACCAAGCGCGACGGGCGCCACGAGGGTGGGCAACCCCAGGATCTCGCGCCGCCGATCGTACAGGTCCTTGCCGAAGAGGAACGACGTCAGGCATGGGTGCGGCGCCAGGGCCACCGCCTTGCCGCCCCCCTTCAGCTCGACCTTGTCGTCGTTGACCACCCAGCGCGCCCCGAGCTTCTCGCACCAGCGCACCTCGACCTCGACCTCGTCGGATTGCATGATCTCCGCCGGCACGGGCTGCCAGTTCTCCATCAGCAGCTTGCGGAAGGGTTTCAGGCTGGAGTTGGCGGCCAGGCGATAGGCGCTGCGCCCGCCCAGGGTCTTCTCGGTGTCGACCGTCTGGATCTCGTCCGAGCGAATCATCGCAGGCGGGCTCTGCAGGCCCCGCGCCACATCGTCGAAGTACTCCTGCAGCTGGCAATGGTCGTCGAAGATGACCTCGTTGGGCGAGGTCTTGGACAGATCCCGCCGCACCCCCACCGCGCATCCCACCATGGCGGCCGTGGATAGCGTGACCATGCCGACAACGGCCGCAACGATCTTCAACCAGCGCATGCGCACCTTTCCGCGTTCATCGAGAGGCCCCCGAGGTTCCTTGAGAAGGTGCCGGAATCGTAACACCCTCTCAAGGACCGACATCCTGGGCCACCTCGTCTTCCTCCGAATAGTCCACTCCCGGCTTCTGCACGTAGTCCGCGATGGGCTTCTTCACCTTGCCCATGATGTTGCCCTCGCTGACCATGACGGGCATCGGGGGCTCGAGCTGGTAGGTGTAGCCGCGCGTGCCCAGGGCGAAATGGTATTCCTTTTCCTCGTACTCGAGGCGGCGCCGCAGGGTCAGGGGCACCTTGCCCGTGCGCTGGTAGTTGCGGTGGCGCAACACGAAGTCGAACAAGCGCACCGCCCGGTTGTTCACCAGGCGGTGGCAGCCGTGAGAAAAGCGCCGCGCGATCGATGTGTAGTCCACCGAGCCGTGCGTGCGGATCTGGTTGTCGAAGAAGCTGGCGCCGCTCTTGCGATGGTGGATGGCCATGACCAGGCCGTAGGCCGACTGGAAGCCTGGCCCCATCACATCGGTATTCACCGCCGGGACCGCGCCCTTGTCGCGATCCAGGGTCTTGCGGGTCAGAAGATCCTTGGCGGGCGTGCCCTCGGGCGGAATCCACACCGGCCCGGCCACGATGTCCTTCCACACCCGCGGCCCCACGTCCGAGTTCTTGTACCGGTAATAGATCTTGCCGTTCGGATGCATCTCGCTGCGCCACGAGCCGATGGTGGTGCGCCAACGAACCAGCGGGATCCTCTGCTTCCTCCAAGTCACGAACAAGGTCAGATGGGGGAAGCGTTCTCGCCGCTGCACGACGGGCTTGCCCTTGTCGTCGAAAGGCAGGTCGTACCAAACGTCGCCGCGATCGATGAGCGCCGACAGCTCCATGGTCTTGCCGTAATAGGGCGGAAGCGCCGGCGCGGCAAAGGCCACGTGCAGGTTGGCGAAGCCCAGGCTGGCAAAGGATTTCAGGGCGCACAGCATGTCGTGCGGGTTGCGCACCTGCAGAGCCGCCATGAGCGCATCGGTGTAGTCGGCCAGCAGATTGGGAACCGGTCGCTCGACCCCGTCCGCATCCTTGTAGGTCGCCGGGCGCTTGCCCCCTGACACCGAGCCGTCCTCGATGATCCCGGCCGCGTCCGCTAGCCGTTCCATCAAGACGCGGCGAAAGGTATCGAAATGCAGATCCATCTGCGGCCGCTGCAAGGCCGTCAGGGTCTCGCCCCCCAGGAACCCCCAGCCGAAGATGTCGTTCTTGCGCTCCCAATTGGCCAGGGCTTCGTTGGTCGTCAAATCGAACTGCCCAGGCAAGACCTTGGCCCGCGGCGACAGCAGCCCCTCGCACAGCAGCCGCGCCTGGAGCGCGCGCACGGCCCGCAGCCGCGCCTGCCCGCGGCGATAGCGCTCGACGCGCGCCGCGGCCTTGGCATCCTGGGCGACGATGGCCCTCATCCAGGCCTCGCGCTCGAGGCCGGTCGCCGGTTCACCCCGCCCCGCCTCGCGCTTCTCTTCTAGCGCAGCGATCTGCTTTTCCAGCCAGGCCGCGTCTCCCACAGCCTCGTTGTACTCGCGCCGGGACTGCTCGCGGCTCTGGTAGGTGACCATGCCATCGAACGCGGCCAGGCCAGCCAGGTCCACCTTGTCGTAGCAGCTCTTGCCGCGGTCCTGCTCGATGCGCGCCGCCAGCACCGACAGGGTCGGCGGGATGCCGTAGGCCTCCAGAAAATTGGGCTCGCGGTGCAGCCGCAAGGCGCGCCGGGCTTCATCGAGCACGCGCTTGCCCTGGGACGATTCCGCGGTCTCGCGGTCGCCCGGCAGGCCCGCCGCCCGCAACACCGCGTACGCGCCCTCGAAGGTGTTGAGGAAGATCTCGTCGGGCCCGCCCCGATCGTTGGCCAGGGCGATGAACGCTCGGCGGTAGGGGTTGGGCTTGACCTCGGGGCTGCCCGGGTCCGATTCGCTGAAGATGAAGGGCGCCCATTCGTCGCCGAGATCCACATCCAGCAAGCCCTTGGCCCGGACCTTGTCCCTGGGCAGGCGCTGACCCGCACCGCCCACCAGCGCCAGGGCTTCGCCCTCGGTCAACGGACCACTGCCCTCCCACGGCATGGACACCACAACCGGAGCCTCGGCCGCATCGGGAGCCGGTGGGCTCGCGTCAGGCGGAGGCGGCGGAGCGACCGGCCGCGAGCAAGCCAACACGGCCAGCGCGACGGGCCAAGGGGCGAAGCGAAGGGAGCGCAAGGTCCACGAATTAGTATCCAGCCAAAAGCCGGTTGCAAACCCCTTCGGCCACCCACCCCCGCGACAAGGCCTGTCAGTCGATCATCCACCGCGGACACCACTTCCCACATTGACACCAGCCGCAAGGGCGAGTAGATCCGTGCGTCCCAATTCACCGAGCAACCGATGAGTCGGGAAATGGGGTGGTAGTTAAGTTGGTTATAACGCCGGCCTGTCACGCCGGAGGCCGCGGGTTCAAGTCCCGTCCACCCCGCCGATAGCCCAGTCGAGAAATCGGCTGGGCTTTCGTGTATCTAGGACCCTGTCGAAGCACTCTCGATCCCTTCCGAACCCTGTTTTTCGC
>CAZHUY010000076.1:0-4822 GCA_964535465.1 uncultured Myxococcales bacterium | reverse complement strand
AGGCCGCGGGTTCAAGTCCCGTCCACCCCGCAAGAAACCCGTCACAAAATCCTGAGGAAACTCAGGAACTTGTGACGGGTTTTGAGTTACTGGACCCGCACCTGTCACTCGACCTGTCACTCGGACGGGATCCGGACCGAAAGAAATCGCTGACTTAGCCATCGCGACCTGTTCGGGTTTTGGAAGGCTGATCTGGAGTTTCACCACCTCACGACAGAGGGGCAACCAGACCAGGGTGGTGTAGTCGTCCACCACATCGCCCTCCGGGGCGTGGGTGATCCAGCGGAGGATGTCCTTGCTGGCCCCGTCCCCCAGGCAAAGCGAGATGAAGGTCCGCCGTAGGTCGTGCTGTCGGCGGCGACGCAGCCCCAGCCGATTCAGGTCCGCATGGAATTTCTTCAGCATGTGGTTCGCGCTGCGGTTGTCCCCCTGCCGGGAGGGAACGATGAGGTCTTTCGGCTGCGGTCCACGCCCCATCAACTGGGCCCAGCCACCCAGCTTCCACTCCGCCAGCAGTGCTGCAAGCACTGGGTGGACAGGCACCACACGAGGCACCTTGGTTTTTACCGATTTCTCGGCCTTCAGCTTCGTGTTGTAGCTCTTGGCGATGCTCAGCCGGCCCAGGGGCTCGGCTTTGTCGTCGTAGTGATGCCAGCGCAGGGCTGCGGCCTCGCCGAACCGGATCCCGGCGAGGAATAGCAGAGCATCGAGCATGCGCCGATCCTGGGGAACCCGCGGGTCGGAGATGATCTGCTCGACCTCGGCGCGCGCATAGATCGCAGTCGCTCGCCACTCAGGGTTCTTGTCGACCTTGTCGGGCAGATCGTCCTCGTCCAGGTTGCAGGGGTTGATCGAAATGTGCCCCTTCCGGATGGCCTTCTCGAACATGCCGTGCGTCTGGAAATAGATGTGTCGAACGGTCCGGGGGGCCAGGTGCTTACTCTTCAGTGAGCGCACCATTTTCTCGATGTGGTCCGGCAGGACCTCGCGCAGCTTCAGGGAGCCGATGTTCGGCAGGATGTGGTTCTTGAGCCGACTCTCGTAATCATTCACCACGACCACCCCCTTATCGCGCCGTCCTTCGAGCCACAGCTCTGACCAGCGCTGTACGGTCATCGGTCCCTCCTTCACCACGTCCACGCCGCTCTTCACGAGGTTCTCCAGACGCACGAGAACCCCTTCTGCCTTGCGCTCGTCGCCAACCTTGAAACCCGAGGCCTGGTAGATCCAGTGGCCATCGCTATCCCGATACTTCAGCCACAGCGAGTTATGACGACGATAGACGCAGCCCATGGGAAAGCCTCCTGTTGGTTCGATGGATGGTACACGCCGTCTATTCACCTGGCACGGCTTAGGAGCGCCCTCGCCCGTTCCTCAAGATCGATGGTGGGCGAGGATTGGCCGGCGCGGGCCATATAGGCGTGGATGTCGCTGACCTTGACCCGAAGCTGCCCCTCGACCGAGTAGCGTCCTAGCTTTCCGTCGGCCATCAGCTTGCGCACCGTAACAGGGTGCGCTGCCATGATGCGTGCGGCCTCCTTCACGGTCACATAGGTGGGACTCGGCTGGTCAGTCCCGATCCCAGCGTCCTTGATGGCACAGGCAATGGCGGGCCGAAGATCATCAAGGCTCTCCCGAAGCGCGGCCTTGAAGGTTCGGGCCAGGAGCTCATCGAGGGTTTCAGCCATGATTCCCCTCCCTCTCTTCTTCTGGAGCCGTTGGGGGCAAGTACGGGTTTTCGTCTCTATCCGCTTGGACAGAGCCGCGGATGCCCCCTAGAACCGGCCACCCACCGTCGGACCACACGTGTTCGCGCCGACCGCCACGGGCCGATCCCGGAAGAGGTACACCATCACGCCGCCTGCGAGGGCGCCGACCACACCGCCGGCCACCAAGAGTGGGCCGGTAGACCCGGAATCGAAAGACCCGTAGTTGCCACGTTCCTGCTGGATCCACACCACGGTACCAACCGCGACCGCAGATAGCCCGGCGCCGATCAGGCCGGCCCCGAGCAGCGGCAGGTATTCTCTCATCTGCTTGGCGGGGGCGGGTCGCGTGACATCGATTCCCGGCGCCGACGGAAGTGGGGTCGCTACTCGGGGCACTTCCGTTTCCAGCAGTGCCGTGATTTCTGTGGTCCTTCCACCCGTGATCCTCACGGCCGTCGACCAGCTTTTCATTCCGGCCTTCGCGACCCGCACCTCATGCTCTCCCTCATCGACCTGAATCCCGTGAAGGGGCAGCCTCCCTTCCCCTCTCTCATCCACATACACATCGCTCCCGTCCAGGCCCGTGACCAGCAGCCGTCCGATGTGGCTCTTCACCATGGCCAGGGCGTCTTCCAAGTATTTCCGGTTGTTGTCGACCCAGGCGTCCGATGATCCGAGCGCGAGTTTCAGGGATTCGGCCGACCTCCTCCAGTCGTGCAGCGATTGCCGTGCCAGTCCGATCTGTCCCATGGTGCGGTCGCTTGGATTCAGGCGGTGGGCTCGCAAGAACGCTTCCAGCGCACCGGCGTGGTCACCATCGCGTCGCATTTTGACGCCCATCTTGATCCAGGTCTCGCTGTCCTCGACCTCTCCAGCGGCTGCGTGGCTGCCCGCCACCAGGACAAACAGTATCGCCAGATGCAACGTTCGCATTGATGCCCCTACCACAAGATCGGCGAGCCTTCGGTCGTGTACTCCACGCGCCGGCTCTTCTTCGATCGAGGCTTCTTCCCAGAATCCCGTGCGAGTGTTTGCTTGGCCTCGCCCTCCGCGTTCTCCGGGCGAACCGCAGCCTGGTTCACCTTCGAGCTGTTCAGCCCTTCCGGGACCACCTCCAGAAGCTTTGGCACGTCCGCGCCTCCATCGTGCGCGTCGGTGCCACGTGCGCCCGCCCCGGCATCCGTGACGGGCAGGACCATTGGGGACCATTCGGATGGTGAGGCATAGCTGCGGTGTCTTGCGAACAGAAAGGCCGTCACCGAGCCGATTCCGACTGCGGCAACCAAGACCATCAAAAGCCCGCGGCGAAACGCGACCAATCCCTGGCGAGTTGTCGGGACCACCCTGACCACGGACATCGATTCGCTATCTGCAGTTACGATCCGCGTGGCCGGCCCCATCAGTTCCAGCGGCTGCTGTTGTGCGATCTCCACTGGCACCGCCGTCGATCCTGTCGCTCGGGACTGCCTTGCCAGCGCGGCCACTTCCTCGGCCCGAACCACGAGGGTTGTCTCCAACCCATGAACCGGGCTTTCCACCTTGGTCGCAGATCCGCTCAAATCAGCATTCTCGCCTGTCAACGGGAGTTCGTCGCTGCTCTCGAAAACCTGTTTCCAAAGCACGCGACCTGGGGCACTCGCGTGGGGAACCAATGCTCGCGCCAGCTCCAACACCGATGGAAACCGAGCGGCTCGGTGGGTCGCCATGGCTCGTAACACGACTTGCTCCACAGCAACCGGCACATCGGAACGCTGTTCCCGAAGCTTTGGATAGTCCGCCATGAGAATTGCCTGGATGAGTTCCCCGTTTTCCTTGCCGAAGAAGGGCGGCTTGCCCGTCAAGCAGACATACAGCAGCAACCCGACCTGATATTGGTCGGAAAGCTGGTCGGCGGGCGCGCCACGCAAGTGCTCGGGTGCCAGATACCGCGGCGTCCCTACTATCTTTCCCGGGCCGGTGAGGTCGTCGTTCAGCGCGAACTGCACGGGCTTGGCCACGCCGAAGTCCAGAACCTTGACCACCACACCGTAATCCACAGTTTGGCTGAGGAAGACATTGCCCGGTTTGAGATCCCTGTGAACGATGCCGACTCGGTGGCACGCGTTGACGGCACAACACACGCCGAGGATGATCTCCACCGCCTCCTCCACCGAAAGCGGGCCGCGCCTGAGCCGGGTCTGCAGGCACTCCCCTCGCAGGTACTCCATCACGATGTACGGATGCGGGCCGTCGGCACACAAATCGTGGATCTCGACGACATGGTGATTCTCCAAGCGACCGATGGCCGCAGCTTCCCGCGCGAAACGCCTGAGCATCTCGTCATCGGGCGTCGTAAGCACTTTCACCGCAACATCACGATGCAAAACCTCGTCCCATGCGCGATACACCTTCCCCATTCCGCCCTGTCCGATGAGTTCGCGCAGCAGGTACCGCCCCAGTCTGTTGCCGTGTCTTAGGAGTTCTTCGCTCATCATGATGCTTCTCCTCCCATTGTCGGCTGCACCGGGCGCGCGGTTACACGGCTTCGCCCAAATCGAGACGAGCGGAAGGCTCTGACCGGCAAAGCCAAAGAGACGACCACTGAAACACCGGCATACGCTGGACGTCCGCTCGTTCAAGCAGGCACAGCGGCCCGCGGTCGAGGAAGACGAATCAGTCAACAACGCCGGAGAACAGTGCACACAAACGCATCGTGACTGTTTTGAAGATGGCTGTGCAGGCGCAACAACCGAGCGCGACGATCCAGGACATGATCGGCGATGCGCTGGGCCGGGACACTGTAGCGCCGTTCAGGAATCGTTTTCGGATGATTCCACCGACGCCTCGGATGAATGTCGGATGATTCGGGTCTTCGGCCTCAAGATCGCCCATCCAGCATCATCTGTGCCCCCGTCGCGCGGGGGTCCGTGTCTTTCGGGGTTTGGCGGATGTCCGTCGAGGGCCTTTTGTCGTCGGATGATTCGAGCCCGCCGTCGGATGATTATCGGATGATTCCCGCACGCCATCGCCCGCGGCCACGTAGCTAGCCGTGCGGCCCGAACCTCTGCGGCGCAACAGTGAAAGCTCAACCAAACCGAGCAGGTCACGATGAGCGGTATCGCGAACGACATCCA
>CAZHUY010000075.1:0-26514 GCA_964535465.1 uncultured Myxococcales bacterium | reverse complement strand
GTCCCGTGCTTTTCAACCTTTTTTCTGATCCGGAATCACGAACGGTGATTTAGCCGCTACCCAGACCCGGCCAAGCTGCTCAACGAGCTCCACGCCGCCAACTTGCACGGGATGATCTCGATCTGGCCGCGCTACGAGCTGAAGAACAACCCGCCGAAGATGGCCGGCGAGAATGACAACTACAACGCACTCAAGGGCAAGAATGCGCTCTTCATGGGGGGGCACGCCCGGGTATCCGCCGCCCTACGACACATGGAGCGCGGAGGCGCGCACGTTGGTCTACGAGCAGATCCACGACGGGTTGCTCGCCAAGTACGACTGGGACGCCATCTGGGCCGACGCCACCGAGCCGGAAGGCGTGGACTTGAATACGGTGACCACGGCCATCGGCAAGGGTTTCCTCACCATCAACAGCTATCCGCTCGGGCACAGCCGCGCCTTGTACGAGGGTTGGCGCAAGCTGGGCCCGAGCCACAAGCGGGTGTATGTGCTCACCCGCAGTGGATGGGGCGGCCAGCAACGTTTTGCCGCGAGTGTGTGGTCAGGCGACATCAATTCGGACTGGCCCACTCTGGTCCGTCAGGTGCCGGCCGGGTTGGGTTTCGCCTTGTCGGGCATGCCGTACTGGACAACGGATATCGGCGGCTACTTCGGCCACAACGTCAACTGGTCCACCGCAGCCAACAACGAGCTGTTCACGCGCTGGTTCCAGTTCGGCGCGTTCTGCTCGCTGTTCCGCATCCACGGGGGCGGGGCGCGCGAGATGTACGGCAACCAGTGGAGCACCACCACCAAGGCCAACATCCTCTTGTTCGACAACCTGCGCTACCGCCTCATGCCCTACCTGTACTCGCTGGCGTGGAAGGTGACGAGCGAGGGATACACCATCATGCGGCCCCTGGTGTTCGATTTTCAAAGCGACGTCAAGGTCTACGACATCAAGGACCAGTTCATGTACGGCCCGGCCTTCCTGGTCAACCCGGTGCTCGCGGCTGGGGTCACCAGTCGAACGGTCTATCTGCCGGCCGGCACCTGGTACGACTTCTGGACGGGCGTTGGCAAGGAGGGCGGGGGCAGCTCGTCGGTGGGCGCGCCGTTGGGTTCGATGCCGCTCTTCGTGCGCGCCGGATCCATCGTGCCCATGGGACCTCTGGTCCAATACGCGAGCGAGAGCATCGATCCGTTGGAGATCCGTATCTACAAAGGCGGCGATGCCACCTTCACGCTCTACGAGGACGAGGGCGATACCTACAACTACGAAACCGGCAAGTACTCGCTCATCAAGTTCACCTGGGACGATGCGGGCCACAAGCTGACCATCGCGGCCAGGACGGGCAGTTACGCGGGGATGCCGACCAGCCGGACATTCAATGTCGTTTGGGTGGGAGCCGACCATGGTGTCGGCGTGGACGTCACGGCTGTCGCGGATCAAACCATCAAGTACGACGGTTCGGAGGTCTCTGTCGTCGAGAAGGTGCCCCCTCAGTAGGTCCGGTACGCGCCGCACGACTGGGCGACCAGAAAGACTTCGTCCATGGTCGTGCAGGCGACCGGGCCCAGTCTGGCGCACACCCCCGCCACGCACGAGCCATCGAAGTTCCCGGTGCACGCTTCGAGGATGCGGGCAAGCGCCTGCTGGTCTTGGCACTGTACGCTGCCCAGCAGATTGCAGGCAGTCTCCAGACAGCCGCCCGAGTAGTTGGATCGGCAGGCGGCCACCATGGGCGCGATGGCGTCCAGCGTATCGCACTCGACGCTGATCAACTGGGAGCAGGCGGCACGCACGCAATCGCCCGACAAGTTGCCACTGCACATGCCAAGAACCTGCAAGATGCGCCGGTCGGTATTGCAGCCGAGCGATCCGACCAGGTTGCACACCTGCTCGACGCAACTTGGACCTATGAGCGGGTAAGGAAGCAGGAACGGCACGGGTTGAAGGGACAGCACGCGATCACGGGGCGCCCTGGATTCGCGCCGTGCTTCGCGGGGTAAGGGCTCATGGCCCAAGCGAGCGCGCATGGGCCGCGCCACATCCTCCATCAAGAAGCGATCGCGCAGCTCCGCGACCCGCGCGGCACTCGTCGCGGTTCGCGGGGCATCCGCGTTCACGCCGAGGCCTGCCGCAAGCGACACCAGCACACCCGCCATCCCCGCCCGAGTCATACAGAAGTCTGGATCCGCTTTGCGGTCTGCCAAGGCGGAACGCGATAACGCCGGAAGGCCCGCGATGGTGTAAACCATCGTCGTGTCTTCCCAAGCGCCGGTCGTTCTGTTTCTGTGCAGCGGCAACTTCTACCGTAGCCGTTTTGCCGAGCATCTGTTCAATCACCTGGTGGCGGCGACGCCTTTGCCCCATCGCGCGGATTCCGCGGGGCTGATGCGCGACTGCCGTTCGCGCAATCAGGGGCCGATATCGCGTGCCGCGCTCAAGGCGCTGGTCGCACGTGGCGTGGCGCTGCCGGGCGAGCATCGCGAACCGCGCGATGTGTGCGCGGATGACATCACCAGGGCCGCGCTGGTCATCGCCCTCAAGGAATCCGAGCATCGTCCCATCGTGCGCGAACGTTTCCCCCATTTGCTCGATCGATTCACCTTCTGGCAAGTGGACGACATTCCCATCGTGCCGCCCGAGGTGGCCCTGCCGCAGATCGAGGAGAACGTGCGCGCCCTGATCGCGCGTCTCATGGCGTCGCGGTGGTGACGGAGACCGATGCCGCGGTGGCCTGCCGCAGACCGAGGAGAACGTGCGCGCCCTGATCGCGCGCCTCACGGCGTCGCGGTGGTGATGGAGACCGATGCCGCTGTCAACGAGCCGGAGGTGGCCTTGAGGGTGATCGTGCCGGCGGTGGTGGTGGATTGGATGATGGCCATGGCCTTGCCGCTGAAGACGGAACGCGTGGTCCCCTTGTAGGACTCGTGGCTGATGGCGTTGCCATTGTCCAGGCCCACGATGGTTCCGGGCCCCGCGATGGCGAAGTCGATGGCGTGGCTGGCGTTGGGCACGACCACGCCCTTGCTGTCGACCACCGCCACTTCGACGAAGGACAGGTCACGGCCATTGGCGGCGATGGTGGCGCGATCCGCCTTCAGGGTCAGCGCGGCGGCCGCGCCGGCGGTTTGCACCTTGTCGGTGGCCACCACGGTGCCGCCCTTGCTGGCGCGAGCCTCCAGCGTGCCGGTGGCGAAGGGCACCGTCCACTGCAGCTTGGCGGTGTTGGCCACGTCCATGGTCTTCGAGCCTTGCGACTTGTCGTTGAGGAACAGCTCGACCGAGTCGGCGTTGGTGTAGACCAGCACCTTCACGTTCTGCCCCGCGGTCCAGTTGGTCCAGTTCATGGGCACGATGTGCACCATGGGCGGGCCGCCGGCGTTCCACTTGCTCTGGTAGAAATAGTAGATGTCCTTGGGGATGTTGGCGGTGTCGATGATGCCGAAGTACGAGCTCTTGGCCGGCCACACATAGGGCGTGGGCTCGCCGATGTAGTCGAACCCGGTCCAGATGAACTCGCCGGCGATCCAATCCCTCGTGTTCACGTTTTTCCACGAGGCCTCGGCGGTGGCGCCCCAGCCGGCGGCCTGGTCGTCGTACGACGAGCACTGCGTGTTCTGGCCGTTGTAGATGCCACGGCTGCGCAGCGCCGACGAGGATTCGCTGGCCATCATCTTGTAGGAAGGATTGGACTTGTGGACCGAGTCGTAGCGGCTCGGGTCGTAGTTGATGCCTACGAGATCCTCGAGACCGGTGATGCTCTCGACGCCGACCCAGGCGGCGTAGGCCTGAATGGTGGGGCGGGTGGTGTCCTCGGCGCGTACCGCGGCCTGCAACTTCTGCACGGCGGCCTTGTCCCCGGCCTGCGCCACTTCATTACCGATGCTCCAGATGATGACGCTGGGGTGGTTGCGGTCGCGCGCGACGAAGCCCTTGAGGTCGGTCTCCATCCATTGATTGTAGAAGCGCCCATAGTCGTAGTCGTTCTTGCCCGCGTACCAGCAGTCGAAGGCCTCGTCCATCACCAGGAAGCCGAGACGATCGGCCAGATCCAGCAGCTCGGGCGCGGGCGGGTTGTGCGAGGTGCGCAGGGCATTGCTGCCCATCTCTTTCAACATCTGCAGGCGCTTTTCCATGGCCCGCGTGTTCACCGCCGCGCCCAGGGCGCCCAGGTCGTGATGGTTGCAGGTACCGGTGAGCTTCATCTTGGTGCCGTTGAGCGAGAAGCCGGTGTTGGCATCGAAGGCGAAGGTGCGAATGCCCAACGGGGTGGTGTAGGTGTCGACCACCGATCCTCCCGCCGATACCGTGGTCACAACTGAGTACATGGTGGGCGAGGAGGGCGACCACAGTTTGGGGTTGGCCAGGGTCACGGTCTGCGTCGTGTCGACGCTCTTGCCTGCAGCCACCGCGGTGGCTGCCGAGGCGCCCTTGCCCACCTCGGCGCCCGAGGCGTCGCGCACCGAACTGGACACGGTGACCGATTGCTCGGACGCACCGTCGTTCTGCACGGTGACCGCGATGTTCACCGTGGCGCTGGACGTGGAGACGGTGGGGGTGGTCACCTGGGTTCCGGTATAGGCCACGTGCACCGGGTTCACGGTCTTCAGCCAGACGTGGCGGTAGATGCCGCTGCCCGAATACCAACGGCTGCTGGGCAGCTTGTTGTTGACCCTGACCGCCACCACGTTCGAACCGTCGCTCTTGGCCCCGGCGGTGATGTCGCACTCGAAAGAGGCATAGCCGTAGGGCCGGGCGCACACCTGCTCGCCGTTGAGGTACACGGTGCTATCCATGTACACGCCGTCGAACTGCAAGAAGACCCTTTGTCCCGCGCTGGCGGCGGGCAGGGTGAAGGTCTTGCGGTACCAACCGATGCCGCCGTCCAGGTAGCCGCCGCCCTCCTTGGCCGCCGAGCTTTGATTGAAGGCCAGCCCGATGCTCCAGTCGTGCGGGACGTCCAAGGCGGTCCACGACGAATCGTCGAAGCTGGTCGCCTGCGCGCCGCTCGCCTCGCCCAGCTTGAACTTCCACCCCAGGTCAAAGCTGACCGTGGTGGTGCGGGCGCCGTCGTAGGTGTTGACCAGGTCGCTGGAAACCGCGGCCGAGCCGCCTGGTGCGCTGCTCCCGCCCGTGCCCGTGCTGCCAGCCGTCGTGCCGCCCACGAGCGAACCGCCGGTGCCGTTGACCGTGCCGCCAGTCGTGGAGCCGCCTTTCGCCGAGCCGCCGACATTTCCGCTCGCGCCTCCAGGGCCGGTTGTGTTGCCGGCGCTGCTGCCCGCCTTGGAGGTGCTGGTGGAGACGGACCCGCCATGGCCGCCGCCCACCGAGCTTCCCGACGAACCTCCAGTGCTGGCGCTGCGGCTGGCACTCGAGCTGCCACCCACACTGCCGCCCGTCGCGCTCTGGCCGCCCGAACTGGCCGGTTTGCTGCTGCCGCCCGCGCTGCTTGCTGTGACGGCGCCGCCGCTTGCCCCGGCACGACCACCCGTTCCCGTTGCGGGGTCCGAACCCCCGCTGCACGCCAGCAAGACACATGGGGCGACAAAGGCCAACGAAACGCGACACTTCGACATGGGGTTCCCTTTCCAGAGCATTTGCTCCCTAGGTGCGAAATGAGCAGAAAATGGCTCACCCGCAGGGGCCGTTCTTTCGTTGGAATACCGCCGTGCGTTTGCCGGTCGCGTTCGGCTGGGCGCTGCACTCTGGCGTCCGATTGGAGCGAGTATCGCGCGGCGAGTCTACTTGACGGCGAGGGCGTCGAGCGCGACCGCTCCTGGGCCCCGGTTGATGATGCTGATGGTGTGCTGTCCGGCGGCCAGCCCCGTGATCTGGGAGACCATCTGCTGGGGCTGGCGCGCGCCCGAGCCCGCCAGGTTCTGCATCAGGGTGGTCACCAGCGTCGCCGCGCTGGTGTATCCCGCACCGGCCTCGTAGTGCCAGTTGCCGCTCTGGATGTCGAGCTCGGTCTGGCAGGGCGTACCAGTCGCCTTGCTCGGGCATGGATTGCGGATCCCAGTGCGACCATGCGCCCAGCTTGGCGTCGCGCCACCACGAGGGTGCCTGGTAGGCCAGCCCCAGCGCCTTCCAGTCGGCGCTGTGTGGGCCGGCGGCCACCGAGAACTTCGGCAGGTTCCAGATGTTGGTGTCTGCGACGGTTCCGCCCGGGCCTTTGCCGCTGCTCCCGCCCAGGCCACCCGTACCGCCGGTGGCGCGGCTGCTCGCCCCCGCCCCTCCGTTGCCGCTCGTGCGCCCGCCGGGGCTGGGACCGCCCGTTGTGGAGGCGCCGCCGCTGCTCTGGGTACCTCCCAGCCAAGGGGAGCCTGCGCCACCCGGCGATGAAAGCGTGGAGTCGCTGGTCCCCGTGCCGCCACTCGCGACAGCGCCGCTGCCTGCCTGGCCTCCCTTCCCCGCGCTGCTCCTGGTGCCTTGGCCACCGGATGACGAAGTCGTGGAGTCGCCTGCTCCGGTGCGGTCTGACACCGACGAGCCTCCCTCCGAGACACCGCCTCCGGACGCTCCGCCGCTGTCCCCCCGGCCTGCACCCGCCAGGGAAGAGGCGTCACCACCGCAGGCCGCCGCGACACCCGCGAGGCCGAAGATCAGGGAGAGGGCGGTCTGTTTGGTCATGGCTGCTCCTTGGTGCGGCTTCCGCTCGATGGCCTTTCGCCAGCGCGGTTCACCACACGCACGGACCGGACCCGTGGTCACTTCGGTTCAGCAATCGTCAAGACGGCTGGTCGTCTTCTCTGCAGCCGCCTCACGAAGGCGATCGCGACGCTGCTTGCTCTGCTTGACATTAACCTCCAATGCGCGCAGGAGTGACCTCCTCGCCTGGCCATTATGACGACCCTATCCGATACACGACACGTCCTCTCGGGAGCCGCCGAGTTTCTCTCGCCGAATTTCCAGCCGCCCCACGCGACGACGCCTTCGACTTCCACGGTGCTGCAGCCTTTACGTCGCCTGCGCTGGATCCACCTGCCCATCATCTTGGTCATGACGGCCATCGGTTTGGCCAGCTCCTGGGCCCGCATGCCCCCCAACGGGGGGGACGTTCATCTCATTCACCTGCTCTACCTGCTCTCGGTGCCCTACGTGGTGCTGGGCATCGCCGGGTTGCTCACCCCGGCCGATCGCCTCCCCGCGAAAGCGACGAGGCGCCTCGATCGATTGATCATCTGCCTGGTGACCAAGGGGAAGGCTCCCGAGGTCGTGCGGCGCACCTACCAAAGCCTGCTGTCCCTGTGTGGACCGCGCGTGGAGTTGTGCGTGGTCACCGATGCGCCGCTCGATGTGCCGCACTTGCTGGTCCCGCCCACGTTTCGCACGCGGCACGGGCGGTACAAGGCCCGCGCCCTGGAATACTTTCGGCGACAACAACACTTTGGCCCCGGCGATTGGGTGTTGCACCTGGATGAAGAGAGCGTGATCGACGAGCACGGCTTGCGCGCCTGCATCGACTTTTGCGAGCGCTCACCCTACCTCTACGGGCAGGGGCCCATCTTCTACAACAACCACGAGTTCTGGCGCCGCCCCATCCTGACCGCGGCCGACTGCATCCGCGCCGCCGACGATGTGGGCAAGTTCCATCTGCAGTTGGCGGCCCTGCATCGCCCGATCTTCGGATTGCATGGTTCGTTTCTGCTGGCCAAGGGCAGTCTGGAAGACGAGATCACATGGGATTTGCGCGGCAGCCTGGTCGAGGACTACGCCTTCGCGGTCGAGTGCATGCGGCGAGGGTACGGTGTTGGCGCCATCGACGGCATCGTGCGTGAGCAGAGCCCGAAGAGCATCATGGATTTCTTGCGGCAGCGCAGGCGTTGGCTGGTTGGAATCCGGGGGTTGTCCGCCCTGTCGCCCTGGGCGCGGCTGTGGTCGGTCCTTTGGTCCGCCAGCCCCCTGGTCAAGTCGGCCACCGTGTTGGATGTGATGGCCGCACGGCAACTCTCCTGGGAACTGATCGTGGCCGGCAACTTCTTCGCCAGCACATTCCTTTACTTGTACCTGCTCGGTTCCGTCCTGCAGGATCTCGACCGTGGCACACGTCTGCCACGCCTGGTCTGGCGCGCCTTCTTGACGGCCTTGTTGTTTCCTGTGTCCTACCTCCTCGAGAACCTGGCCGTGCTGTGGTCGTTCGTATCGCGCGAGCGCCACATCGGCTTTCAGGTTGTTCACAAGTGATCGGCACGGACCGGACCTGCGGGCACTTCGGTTCAGCAATCTCCAGCCACATCCAGGCCCACACGTCCTCGGGAATGATCCCCAGCATGCGGATCACGACTCGACTTCATAGCCACGTGCCGAGGGTCAAGAACACCAGCAGATCGGGGTGGCCCGAAGTGGCGCCTACGGCATCGAGAATGCGGACGACGACGTAGGGTTCCGCCAACTGCGCATGGGCGGCCAACGTCATAAAGAAGCGATCAGAGAGTTCTGAACGAAGGCGATAGCTGGCCCCGACGAGTGCGTATTGCTGGGCCACCCGCGCGCTGCCGGCCGCGGTGCGGACCGAGGGTCGAGTACCCAGGCCCGCCACCGAAGCTTGCACCGCAAGCCAAGGCCGAACCGCCCAGCCCAGGCGCATCGTCGGCAGCAGCGCGGGTCCAGTGCCCTTGAGGATGCCCACGGCTCCCAACTCGACCCCTACGCGTTGACGACCTTCCTGTCGGACCGCAAGCACAGGAGCGGGAGCGTTGGGAGACTCTTCGACGGGCTCCACGCGTCGCTTGCGCGCGGCCCAGTCCATCTGCAGCAGTCCCGCGCGCAAGGCTTCGACAGCGCGAAGGACGAGCGTCTCCGGCCGTTTGGGAGCGGCCGCGTCCACGGCGACATGAGCCACCTCGAATCGCGCGGGCTGACTCTTCAGCATCCACACGTCGAGGGCCTCCAACTCCTGGTTGCCGATGGGATTGAACCACGGCGCTGGCCCCTTGTGCGGCGAAGGGTTCAAGCCACGCCGCCTGGGTGGCATCCGCGCCGGGATCGGTCTTCCGATCCGCCACCACGACTTCATGACCCACCGCCCGTGCCACATCGCCATCGGTGGCAGTGCGGCCAGCTTGACCGCAGGGATAGGGGCACGGGGGAGAGACGGGTTGCCATGAAGGGTTACAGAGGCAGACCGGATATCAGGGCCCTGGGCTCAAAAATCGACAGGTTCGGGCGAAGTATTCATGAAGATTTGTGACCTGAACGGCCGGCTGGCCCAGTCTGGGCATGTATGTGCAATTAGGCGCATCGCGCCCATCCCCCCACAGGCAGTTGCGCCAGCGCCTCCCTCCGTGAAAGAAAGAGAAAGAGGACCCATCCCATGCGAAGCACGTCTTGTTTTTCTCGGGTCGCCCTGCTCACGGGTCTAGCGCTTGCGGGCTGTACATCGGACTCCGGCGGTGGGAACGCGGGAGGGTCTGCCGGAAACGCCGGCTCCGGGGGCATGAGCGGAGGAGGAGTCTCGGGCGGGGCTTCGATTGGCGGCGGGTCCCCTGTCGGTTCGGGAGGCGGGAGTGGTTCCGGCGCGGTGGCCCCCTCCGCTGGGTCCACCGGCGGTGCTGCTGGCGGTGTGGGGGGCACGAGTCGCTCGATCGGCGCGGGAGGTTCGGCGGGCACCGGGGGCGCCGTGGGCGGAACTTCGAAGTTGGGCGGAGGTCCGGCCGGCGGCTCGGCGAGCGGCGGGGGCGGCGGAACAACCTCCAGCAACACCAACTCCGCCCCTCAACCCTCCACCGACAAACCCAGCACCGACACCACCTGGAACCAAGGCCTGAAGACGGGCGCCAACGGCCCCATCCCGTGGATCGTCGTCGACCAATTCGGCTATCGCACCGGCAGCCAGAAGGTGGCCGTGATTCGTTCGCCGCAGACCGGCTACGACAACGACGCGACCTTCACCCCTGGCAGCCAATACGCCTTGGTCGACAAGGCCACCGGTAAAGCGGTCAAGCAAGGGGCGCCCACGGCCTGGAACGGCGGCGCCGTCGACCCGACGTCGGGTGACAAGATTTGGTGGTTCGACTTCTCCGACGTCACGACCCCTGGAACGTACACCGTGGTCGACAACGACAAGAACGTTCGTTCGGTCGAGTTCGACATCGACGACAACGTGTACCGCAGCGTCTTGAAGCACGCCGTGCGCATGTTTTTCTATCAACGCGCGGGCGTCGAGAAGAGCGCCAAGCACGCGGGAGCGGAGTGGGCCGATGCCGCCTGTTTGTTGGGCAAGGGGCAAGACTCGCAGGCACATGCTTGGCTGGCCAAGACCGACGAGTCCAAAGTGCGCGATCTGCGCGGCGGCTGGTTCGACGCCGGTGATACGAACCGCTACACCGCCTGGGCTTCGGGGGTCGTGATCACCCTGTTGCACGCGTTCGAGGAGAATCCGTCGGCCTTTGGAGACGACACCAGTATCCCCGAATCCGGCAACGGCATCCCTGATCTCCTCGACGAAGTGAAAGTCGCCATCGATTGGGTGGTGCGCATGCAGAACGACGATGGCTCTTTGCTGTGCATCCTCAGCTCGGACGGGGCCAGCCCGCCTTCGGCCGCCAGCAAGCCCAGCTACTACGGACCGCCCACCACCAACGCCAGTCTGGCGGCCGCGGGCATGTTCGCCTACGCCAGCAAGGTCTACGGGGCCCGTTCCCAAGCCGAGCTGAAGACCTTTGCGACGGATCTGAAGTCGCGCGCCGTGAAGGCCTGGACCTGGGCCGACGCCAACCCGAACGTCCTTTATCACAACAACGACGACAGCAAGCAGGCCGGTTCGGGCGGGCTGGGCGCCGGCAACCAAGAAGTGGACGACGCCAGTCGCTTGATTTCGAAGTTCCAGGCCGCCGCCCATCTGTACGAGGTGACCGGAGAGGAATCGTACAAGAGCTTCGCCGAGTCGAATTGGAGCAAGGTCCTGGGTTCGAGCGGGCCGAGCGAGTGGGACATGGAGAAGGGGGATATGGCGGTGTACTTCGCCCGTCTGCCCGGGGTTTCGTCGAGCGTCAGCTCCGCCATCATCGACCAGGTCGTGAGCAACGTCGGCAAACAGCTCGGCAGTGTCACCAGCAACAAGGATCCCTACCGCGCGTACCTGAAGGACTACACGTGGGGCAGCAATCAGATCAAGATGGCGCAAGCTCGCAATTTCCAGCACCTGGCCAGGCAGGGCTCGGGCGAAAACGCGAGCAAAGCCGCCGCGGCCGCCGAGGATTACGTTCACTATCTGCACGGCGTGAATCCGCTCGGCATGGTCTACCTGACCAACATGCAGAGGGCAGGCGCCGAGCACTCGGCCAGCTCCATTTTCCATTCGTGGTTTGCCGACAAATCGAAGTGGGACCAGGTCTCGGCCAGCACGCCGGGACCGGCCCCTGGTTACCTGGCCGGCGGTCCCAACAACAACGGCTTTGGCCCCGATGGCTGTTGCACGGCCCCGCAGGGGGATCCCGCGTACCAGTGCTACGGCTCGTCCGACTTCGCCCTGTGCAGCCAGAACTGGGATCCGCCCATGCACCAGCCGCAGCAGAAGTCGTACCTGGATTACAACGGTGGCTGGCCCGTCGGCTCGTGGCCCATCACCGAACCCAGCACGGGCTACCAGGCGAAATACGTGCTGGTCGTGTCGGCCTTGGCTCGCTAGCCGTCGCGATCGTGGCACCGGTGATGGTACGAAAGAAGGCACAGAGCAGTGTGACGACAGCAAGACCGGCGAAGTGGACTTGCCCTTTGACGGCTGCTACCGCTGCCTGATGGAGCCCGACTGCTCGGCCGGGACCTGCCAGTCCCCGTGGCCCCGGCTGCCACTACGGTCCGCGCTGTGGTGACGGCATCATTCAACCAGTGCACGAGGAGTGCGACGACGGAGCCCTGAACGGAGGCAACTGCCGACAGGACTGCAAGTTGGTCTACATTTTCTGAGTCGGCCGCGACCTATACCACCGACGAACCCAACGATTAGGTTCGAGCCAACACGGTGGACGCCAGCTAGGGGTGCTGACCCGCAGTCCAAACAGCAGAATCAAGAAACGCGCAGGTACCGCTCGATGGACGCCGCGGCGGTCGAGCCCTCGGCCACGGCGGTCGTGATCATCTTGATCTTGCCCGGATAGGAGACGAAGTCGCCCGCGGCGAACACCCCCGGAACGGCCGTGCGCATGGAGGTGCTGACCGGCAAATGACAACCCTCCAGGGTCAGCCTCACATCCCAGTTGGCCAAACCACCCAAGTCGGGAACCTGACCCGCACACACCAACAGGAGATCCGCCGGGATCTCCCGAGCCTCCTGATTGCGCACGGCCACCACCACGTGGTCAAGGACTCCGTTGCCCCCCAACTCCACCACCTCGGCGTCCGCCATCACCTCCACACCGGACGCAGCCAACCGTTCCAAGGTATGCGGGTAGGCACGCGGGGTCAGATGGCGATGCACCAGCGTCACGCTGGGGCAGATCGCACGCAGGGCCACGGCCGTGTCCACAGCGGTGTCACCGCCGCCCACCACCACGGCATGGAGGGCGTCGATGCGTTCGACCGAAGGCAAGCGATACAGCAGACCATGATCGAAGAAGCGATCCTCGTCACGCAGGCCCAGTTTGCGCGGACGGAAGCGGCCCAGGCCTAGGGCGAGCAGCAGCGTGCGTGCACGAATCGTCCCGCTCACCGAACGCACCTGGAACCCGCCACTGTCTCCGTCGACGAATGCCACCGACTCCACCGCATCGTGCTCGTGCAATTCCGCGCCGAAATGGGCGGCCTGATCCGCCAGCCGCCTGGCCAAGTCGCCCGACGCAACATCCAGAAACGCCGGGTAGTTGGTGACGGGCTTGCTGGGATACAGGCTGACCAACTGTCCACCAAAGGCCTGGGCCTCGAAGGTGATGCTGCTGAGACCGCGCAGACGGCAGTGGGTCGCTGCCGTCAAACCGGCCGGACCACCTCCGACCACGGCCACATCGAAAGGCCCCTGCTTTGCGAGCCCCACGATGGCTTCATGCGGTTGACGATCCATGCCGGCGGTCTGCATGTTGGCACCCCTACAGAGTCGAGTGTGGCCCGCGCACAAGGGGCTTCAAGGTCCTTGGTGTCGCAATCGACATGGACGCAGAGGATGCGCGATCTCTCGACGCTGTGGCCCACTCTTGCAGACAGACGAGCTGCTGCCCACGGCCAGGCACGCATGGCCGACGAGCCTCGCGGATGGAACTCTACTCCTGCAGACAGACCAGGAAGCGGTACGTGTTGCAGGCCGTTTCGAAGCCGCCGAAGAAACCGGCTGTTCCCGTGACACCGAGCTCTCCGGCGCGTCCCGTAGCGGAAAACTCACCAGACATCCAGTTGAGGCAGGTGGTGGCGGGCGTGCCCGCAGCTGTCATGGTTGCGGCGCCACTCCACGCGGTGTACCCGCCGACGTACATGGTTCCATCCGCTGACAGGTTCGGGACCAGGTCGAACAAAGCGGTGGTGAAGAAAGCGGCGGCGGTCCCGGTGACGCGAATTCTGTCGGTGCGAATCCAGGGAAGGCTGCCCGAGGGGGTCGTGAAACGCGAGGCCGCCGAGCCACCGTCGGTGGCGAGGAGGGCCTTGTAGGTTCCTGGCAACGCGGCCGCGGTCGCCTCGCTCTGGCACTTGGCATCCGCCGAAGCAATTCCCCCGCCTGGGAGCCACGTGTCCTTGGTCGTGAAAGCGTATCGCCCCTGCACCGCCTTGGGTGGCGTCAGGGTGGCGGTGTAGTCGACACCCATGCAGTAGATCCGTTGCTCGTCCTGACAGCTCTGCGTCAGGGAGTCCGTGAAAGCCGCGTTGCTGGCACTCGCATATCCGCCGAGCACGAAGGTGTCCGTGGGGTTGCTGGTCGAGGTGTAATCACCACAGGTGGTGCTGGTGACGGCTTCCATGTGGGTGCCGCCAGAGGTTGTACCCGTCATGACCTTGACGTGGCCCAGGTCGACACCGGTTTCATCCAGCCTCGGTGGATAGAACATCTTGCTGAACATGAGATCCTCAACCCGATTGAAGACCGGCAGGCCGTCGGGGCGCACCCATCCGCTGGCCGGTCCCATGCGGCTGGCCGCGCTGGCCGTGGCGGTCGACAGCCAGGCTTTGTAAGTGCCCCGCAAGGGAGGGCTCACCGCTTTCGCGCGTTGGTTGCACAGGGCGTCGGCGCCGAGCAGGCCGTTCAGGTCCGCCGACTGCTTGGTGGAGGTCACGAACATGATGTTCGGGGGCGGAGAGAACTTGGCGTTGACCCTGGTCTCTCCCGAGATGGTGAAAACGCAGGTCTTCTCCACTCCCGAGCACTGGCTTCCCGACCAACCGATGAAGCCCCAGCCCTGGCCAGGATTGGCGGTGAGTGTGATCTCGGTGCCGGCTTGGATCGCGGTGTCACAAGTCGCGGTGCATGACATGTCGTCCGGTCCCGTCACCGTGTTTTCCTTGCTGGCGGTCGAGCCGACGACGTTGACGGTCAGCGGGTGGCGGATGGGATTGCAGGCTGGGGGGAAGCTCCATGCTCCGTTGTTCCCACAGGTCAACGTGACCGAGCCAGAAAGGTTGAAGTTGTCCTTGCAGGAATACTTCGCCGTGGAACCCGCCGTGGTCGTGGTGTACTCGGGGGGATAGGCGTTCTCGACGGTGGGTGGAGGGCCGCAATTCGCCAAGCTGCACTCGATGGTCGGACCCTCCCAAGTGCCATCCGCGCGGCAGGTCTTGGTGGTGGTCGCCGAGCCGTCGGTGGTAGGTCGATAGCCATCCTGGCACTTGTAGGTCGCTACCGTGCCGACGACGACGACGCTGTCGCATTCCACCGTTGCATATCGCGGGGGATTGGGCGGCGCATTGCACGCGCGGCGGGCGTCGGAGGGTGGCGCCGACGAATCCGGTGCAACCTGAGGCACATCGAGGAAGACCCGCAGGTCCGCCGTCCGTCCGACATCGAGGAAGACCCACGCGTCCATTCGCACCGTATCCAGGGCCGGGACATCCAGTGAGGGCCCGCTTGCATCGGAAGCGCTGGGGCCGGCCGCCTCGGGGTCCATGGCCTTCCCGTCCTGGCCAACATCCTTGGCCGCGCCAGCATCTCGGTCCACAGCGCCAGCAGCGGAATCGGTAGGTGTGGTGCCGGCGTCGATGCGCGCGTCGTCTGTTTTCTTCGGGTTGTAGCCACACGCGGGCAGCACCAGGCAAGCCAGCCAAAGGGCGCGGCAAGCCAGCCGGCGGGACATCAGAAGGTCCCCTGGGCTGCTATGCCGGCCATCCCGGGCCCCACCACGGGGGCGAAGCTGGTGGTCGGGGTGCTGGGCTCGGACGATGGCCAGCCGAGGATGACCATGACCGTGCCGGCTGCCAGGGTGGCGCCGCCCAGGCCGTAGAAGATCCACTGCATGTTCTCGGCGTGCTTGCCTGCGTTCTGGTTGTCCGGGGTGACAACTTGGGCCGAGTAGTAGCGAGCGCGATCATAGTAGTAGAGACCCGCGCCGACCGAGCCCAAGCCCACCAGGCCGGAACAGATGCCGGCGATCAAGAGCCCATATCCCTGGCTCGGCGGGGCCACGGCCGGGGCCGGAGGCGGTCCTTCAATGGGGGCCACGACCTGGACTTGGACAGGCGGAGTGGGCACAGCCGCGGGGGCAGGCGGAGGCGGTGTGGGGGCGGAAACCACGGGCGCCGCCACCGGGACGGGCACCTGTGGCGCGGGTGCTTGCGACTTGCCCATCAAGCTCTCGCATTCCTCTATGTGCTTCTCGACGTCGGTCCGGTCCGCGCTCTTCAGGTTGGGCGCCTTGCGCAGATACTCACGGAAACGCCCGACCGCCTCGGCGCAGTGGTTGTTCTGCTCGTAGCAGCGAGCCTGGTTGTAGATGTAAGTGGGGTTCTTCGTATCCAAGAACAGGTCTGAGAGGATCTCCACGCCCTTGGCGTAGTCGCCGGATAGGCAGGCCTTGCGGGCGGCGCGCTCGCTGCCTTCCTTGCGGCTGTCTCTTTCGGCCGCCTGGGCAAACTGGGCGAAGACGAGAAGGTATACGGCAGTACTAAGGAGGCTGACTCTCAGCATGGACGCGATGCTATCAGCAATCGCGTCGCTGAGCACCAAACACGGTTACACCTGTTCGGCAACCTCGCGGCCCCCTCCGTCGCGGGCGGCCCCGCCAAACCGACTCGTCCGGCCTCCTTCGCGCTCGTTGTCTTTTTTTGCGCCCGGTGTCCCTTTTGGCTCATCAGCAACGGGTGCACTTCACGCCACCGCGATCCATCTCGGCGATGCACTCGTTGCAGGGTTCGCAAGCCGAGGTGGTGACCTCGCCGGTTTGCATCTTGCGGGTCAGGTCGGGGTCGTGGATCAGGGCGCGGCCCATGCCCACCAGGTCGAAGCCCTCGGCCATGGCCTGGTCCACCCCGGCACGCGACTTGATTCCGCCCAAGAGCATGAGCGGCAGGCTCACGGCCCGACGGATCTGGCGCGCGTCTTCCAGGAAGAAGTCCTCTGCAAAGGGGAACTCCTGCACGAACAGGCGGCCGAAGAAGAACAGGCCTACCTTGGTCCACCAGCGATCCTGCACGGCGATCATGGGGCGCAGGGGAATCTCGCCGCGAAGCATGTAGAAGGGGGTGCGGCTGACGAATCCACCTGACAGCACCAGACCGGTGGCGCCCTCCGCCTCCAGCTTGCGCGCGACCTGCACCGCCTCGTCGAGCTCCAGGCCGCCAGGAAAACCATCGCGCAGGTTCATCTTGATCAGGATGTTGCCCTGGGGACCCAGGCTGGCCCGCACCGCGCGCACGATCTCGACGCCCAAACGCATGCGGTTTTCCAGGGAGCCGCCCCAACGGTCACGCCGTCGGTTGGTGAAGGGCGAGAGGAACTGGCTGACCAGATAGCCGTGGCCGAAGTGCAGCTCTACCGCGTCGAAGCCGCCCTCGACGGCCAAGCGGGCGGCGTTGGCGAAGTCGGCGATGGTGCGCGTCAGGTCGGTCTCGGCCATGGGACGCGCGAAGCTGAGCCCGTAGGTGTTGAAGCGGCGTGAGGCGCCCCAGGGTCGGCCGCCGATGACGCGCGAATTGGCGAAGTAACCGCAGTGCCCCAGTTGAATGGCGGCGGCCGCACCCTCACGATGAATGGCATCGGTCAGGCGGCGCAGTCCGGGCAGGACCTCGGGCCGCATGAGCAGTTGCGTGGCGTAGCTGCGCCCGTCGCCCGAGACCGAGGCGTAGGCCACAGTGGTCATGGCGGCCCCGCCCGCGGCCACCGCGCGATGGTGCTCGATGAGCGCCGGCGACACCTCGCCGCCAGGGCACATGCCTTCGAACGTGCCGGGTTTTACGATGCGGTTGCGCAGGGTCAGCGTACCGAGAACCAGAGGCGAGAATGGATCAATCACGGGACGTCCTTTCGAGGGGGCAACCAAGGCGCGCGGCGGCGAATGAGATCGACGATCCACTGCGGCGTCAGCGCGGCCAGCCGGGCCAGCACACGGTTGAGCAGGCCCGGCATGCACTCGGCCCGGCGAGCAAACAAGGCACGAAGAGCGGTTCGAGCCACGGTGTCGGGCTCCATCATGACCCCAAGCCGTCGGGCGCGGGCCACGGGCACCGAGGTCTGGTCGTAGAGTCCGGTGGCGACGGCACCCGGGGCCAGGCAGGTGACGTTCACCCCGTGAACCGCGAGCTCGCTGCGCAGGGCGCGCGCGAACCCACGCAGGTACTTCTTGCTGCTGCCATAATAGGCCACGCCGGGAAAGTCTCGCCAGGCCGACAGGCTGGACACGAGCAGGATGTGGCCGCGGCCGCGGGCGCGCATCTCGCGACCGAAATAGGTGCAGAGCAGCGAAGGCGTGACCACATGCAAGTGCAACAGGGCCCGTGCCTTTTCGGGATTCGCGTCAGCCACCTCGCCGAAGAAGAAGATGCCGGCGTTGCTGACCAGGACGTCGATCTGATGACCGGCGGCGCACACCGTCTGGTACAGCTCTTCAGCGGCTTCGGGCCGCGCCAAATCTATCACAACCTCGTGCACGGGGACACTCGATTCCACGCGAATGGCGGCCGCGGCTTCGGCCAACGCCTGTGCTCGGTTGCTGACCATTACCAGGCCGTGGCCCCCTTGGGCGAGCTGGGCCGCCATCGCCTTGCCAATCCCCGAACACGCGCCCGTGACCAGCGCCAGGGAAGGATGGTGGGTGACGGGCTCGGACATAACGGCCAGTCTATCCCAGCCGAACGCCAACCGGGGCAAACCCGAGTAGGCTTGGGCCGCATTTGCGTGGCGCCGGAGACGGTTCAGTTACAAAAAGTCGGGCTCTCCGGCAATCCTTCCATTGAGGCCGTGGCGGAGCTGAAGGCTCCTTGTGTCACCTGAGGGATCCCGAGCTCGAGGGACGTAAGCACGCCGCGCCAAAGAGAAATCCATGAAGAAGTACGGAGGCAAATCATGACCACGAGCAGAAGCTCGATTCGCGGTGCTGGAATCCTGTTGTTCTGCCTGGCGGCGTTCCCGGGCGTCTCCGTCGCCGACAACCCGGTCGTCCAGACCAACTACACGGCCGATCCCGCCCCCATGGTTTATGACGGCAAGGTCTACCTCTACACGTCCCACGACGAGGACGTCACGGTGAACAACTTCTTCACCATGAACGATTGGCGGGTGTACTCCTCGGCCGACATGGTGAACTGGACCGACCACGGGTCACCGCTGAGTTACAAGGATTTCACCTGGGCCAAGGGCGATGCCTGGGCAGGCCAGTGCATTCACAGAAACGGCAAATTCTACTATTACGTGCCGGTAACCCAGAAGTCCGGCGGCGGAGCGATCGCCGTGGCGGTCGCGACGAGTCCCACGGGACCCTTCAAGGACGCCCTGGGAAAACCGCTGGCCACCACCGGGACGGGCGACATCGATCCCTCGGTCTTCATCGACGACGATGGGCAAGCCTATCTGTACTGGGGCAACCCCAAACTCTGGTACGTGAAGCTCAACGAGGACATGATCTCGTACCCGGGCCGCCCCACCGAGGTCTCGCTGACCACCGCCGGGTTCGGCAAGCGCAGCAATAGCGATCGCGCCACGGCCTACGAAGAGGGACCCTGGTTCTACCAGCGCGAGGGACGCTACTACATCGTCTATCCCGGCGACGGCGTTCCCGAGAACCTCAGCTACACCACCAGCACCGGTCCCCTGGGCCCCTGGACCTTCCAGGGCGTGATCATGGACAAGAACCAGCCCAAGTCTGCCTTCACCAATCACCCCGGCGTGATCGACTTCAAGGGCAACTCGTACCTTTTCTATCACAACGGGGCGCTGCCGGGCGGCGGCGGCTACAAGCGCTCGGTTTGCATCGAGCCCTTCACTTACAAGGCGGACGGGTCCATCCCCAAGATGACCATGACCACGGCGGGCGCGAGCGCGGTGGCCCATCTGAACCCCTTCGTGCAGGTCGAGGCGGAGACCATCGCCTGGTCGGTGGGACTGAAGACCGAGACGTGCAGCGAGGGCGGATTGAACGTCACGCAGATAAGCAACGGCGACTACATCAAGGTCAAGAGTGTGGAGATGGGCTCGGGCGCCACCTCGATGGAGGCGCGCGTCGCCTCCGCGCAGAGTGGCGGGAGCATCGAGGTGCGACTGGACAGCGACAGCGGGACCAAGGTCGGAACCTGTGAGGTGAAGGGAACCGGCGGCGCGCAGACGTGGGCCACCGTCACCTGCCCCTTGACGGGCGCCAGCGGGCTTCACGACGTGGTCTTCAAATTCGTGGGCGGCAGCGGTGAGTTGTTCAAGTTCAACTGGTGGAAGATGAGCGGACCGGGAATGGCCGATGTGGGCGGGGCGGACGGTGGCGTTCCGAGCGGCTCTGACGCGGGGGTCGGGGGAAGCGGGGGGCGCGACGGAGGCGCGACCGGGGCTGGCGGCAGGGGCGGATCGGGTGGCAGAGGCGGCGGAGGAACGGCGGCCAGTGGAGGAAGCCAAGGCGGAAAGACAGGGAGCGCGGGCGGAAGCACGCCCACTGCGGGGAGCAGTGCGAGCGCGGGCAACGGCGCAGGCGGGAGCTCGAGCAGCGCGGGCGGGAGCTCGAGCAGCGCCAGGGGCGGGAGCTCGAGCAGCGCGGGCAAGAGCTCGAGCAGCGCCGCGGGCGGCAAGGGAGGCGAGAGCGGCAGCGCCAGTTCATTCTCCGCGGAAGGCGATGGCGGCTGTTCTTGTCAGAGTGGCCCTGGTCGCGCTCCCGGCGGTTTCGCGCTTCTGGCGTTCATGCTGCTCGTGCTCGACCGTGGGCGGCGAAGACGCGGCCTCCGCTGAGGAAACCCGCGCCGCCCTCCAGCAGCCAATCTCAAAAGCCGAAGTACGCGCGGGCGTTGCGGTAGCAGATGTCCTGCACCATGGTTCCCAGCAGCGGAAGGTCGTGGGGGACGAGGCCCTTTTCCACGTCCCGGCCCAGCAGGTTGCACAGCAGGCGGCGGAAGTATTCGTGGCGTGAGTACGACAGGAAGCTGCGCGAGTCGGTGAGCATGCCCACGAAGCGCGAGAGCAGGCCGAGCGCCGATAAGGCATTCATCTGGCGTTCCATGCCTTCCTTTTGATCCAGGAACCACCAGGCCGAGCCGAACTGGATCTTGCCGGGACAGGTGCCGTCCTGGAAGTTGCCCAGCATGGTGGCCATGATTTCGTTGTCCGCGGGGTTGAGGTTGTAGAGGATGGTCTTGCAGAGCTGGTTGCTGGCATCCAGGCGATCGAGGAAGCGCGCGAGGGCAAAGGCCTGGGGATAATCGCCGATGGAATCGAAGCCGGTGTCAGGACCCAGGCTGCGCATCATGCGCGTGTTGTTGTTGCGCATGGCCCCCAGGTGCAACTGCTGGGTCCAGTCCGATGCATGGTCCATCAGGGCCAGCTCGTAGAGCATGGCCGAGCGGAACTGATTCATCTCCAAGAGCGACAGTGAGCGCGAGCTCCGCGCTTTGGCAAAGATGCCTTCGATCTCAGCGTCGGTGTAGGGGTCGGCCCAGATGTGATCCAGACCGTGATCGCTGATGCGGCAGCCGACCTGGTGGAAGAAGTCGTGCCGCCGCTGCAACGCCGTCAGGAACGACTGGAAGGACGCGATGTCCACGCCCGCCACGGCCTGCAGCCTGTCCACCCATTGGTTCCACGCCGAGAGGTCGGTCACCGCCATGGACTTGTCGGGCCGCCAGGAGGGCAGCAGCCGCGTCTTGGCGTGGGGGTTCCGGGTGTGCTTGATGTGCGCCTCCAGGCCATCCACCGGATCATCGGTGCTGCACACCACCTGCACCTTGAAATGCTCCAGCAGGCCCTGGGTGGAGAAGGCGCCTTCGGCCAGCTTGCGGTTGCAGTGATCGTAGATCTCGCGCGCCGTGGACGGATTCAGCACCTTGCCGGTGACCCCGAAGGGATTCTTCAGCTCCATGTGGGTCCAGTGGTAGAGCGGGTTGCGCAAGGTGTACGGCACGGTCATCGACCACGCTTCGAACTTCTCCCAATCGGAGGCATCGCCGGTGCACAGGCGTTCGGCCACGCCGTTGGAGCGCATGGCCCGCCATTTGTAGTGATCGCCGTCGAGCCAGATGCGCGTGAGTGTGGTGAAGCGATGATTGTTCGTCACCTGCTCGGGCGGCAGGTGGCAGTGATAGTCGAGGATGGGTTGGCCCTTGGCGAACTCGTGGTACAGGCGCTCGGCCGTGGGGTTTTCCAGCAGGAAATTGTCGTCCAGGAAGGCCTTCATGAATCGACACGCTAGCTGAAGAAATCGCAGAAAAATAGACGGCGAAGTGGCACCAAGAGAGTTGCCAGCGCAGCTCTGGCACGGCAATCAGGAGAGACGATGAACCCCAACAGCTTTCTCGACGCCTTCGACTTTTCCGGCAAGACGGTGGCCATCACGGGCGGTGGCGGCGTGCTTTGTGGGCACATGGCCAGGGCCCTGGCCGCGTGCAACGCCAACGTGGTGGTGCTGGACCGGGATTTGGGCTTGGCGGAGAAGACCCTGAGTTCCCTGGTGGGCAGCAAGGGCAAGCACAAGGCGGTGTTCATCGACGTGCTGGACAAGGCGGTCATTGGCAAGGCCTGCGACGAGGTCATGGCCGCTTACGACAAGATCGACGCCCTGGTGAACGGCGCTGGTGGCAACAACCCCAAGGCCACCACCAACCCCGAGCTGAGTTTCTTCGACATCCCGGCCGAGGCGTTGCAGTTCGTGTCCAACCTGAACCTGCAAGGGACCATCCTGCCCAGCCAGATCTTCGGCCGCGTGATGGCCAAGCAAAAGGAGGGCGTAATCCTCAACGTCTCCTCCATGAACGCCTTGCGCCCCTTGACTCGCATCCCCGCCTATTCAGCGGCCAAGGCCGCGGTCAGCAACTTCACCCAGTGGCTGGCGGTGCACCTGGCGCAAGAGTACTCGCCCCACATCAGGGTCAACGCCATCGCCCCGGGCTTTTTCCTGACCGACCAGAACCGCTTCCTGCTGACCGACAAAGAGACCGGTGCGCTCACCACCCGTGGCCACAAGATCATCGATCACACCCCCATGGCCCGTTTCGGCACACCCGAGGATTTGGTGGGCGCGACCCTGTGGTTGCTCTCGTCCGCCGCCCAGTTCGTCACCGGCATCGTGGTGCCGATTGATGGTGGCTTTTCGGCGTACAGTGGCGTCTAAGAGGTCTGGAGGAACAACATGTCCAAGCAGAATTTCGGCATCATCGGTCTGGGGGTGATGGGGGAGAACCTGGCGCTCAACATCGAGAGCCACGGCTTTTCGGTGGTCGGCTTTGATTTGGATGCCAAGAAGGTGGAGAGTTTCGCGAGGCGCACGCAGGGCAAGAAGGCCCTGGCGGTCAAGACCGTGTCCGAGTTCGTGGCCAGTCTCGAGACGCCACGGCGCATTCTGATGATGGTGCCGGCGGGCAAACCGGTGGACGCGGTCATCAGAGATCTGCGGCCCCACCTGGCGCCGGGCGATCTGATGATCGACGGCGGCAACACCTTGTTCACCGACACCGGGCGTCGGATCAAAGAGCTGGAAGGCACCGGCATTCTTTTCATCGGTACGGGCGTGAGCGGCGGCGAGGAAGGTGCCCTGCGCGGTCCGGCCATCATGCCGGGCGGCAACCCCGAGGCCTGGCCCCTGGTGAAACCGGTCCTGCAGGCCATCGCGGCCAAGGCCGAGGACGGCGTGCCCTGCTGCGACTGGGTCGGGCCGGGCGGCGCGGGTCACTTCGTCAAGATGGTCCACAACGGCATCGAGTACGGCGATATGCAGCTGATCTGCGAGGCCTTCTTCGTGATGGAGCGGTTGCTGGGTCTGTCGCCAGACGAAATGAGCAAGGTCTTCGCCGAGTGGAACAAGGGCGAGCTGTCGAGCTATCTGGTCGACATCACCGCCGACATCCTGGCCAAGAAGGATCCGGAAACCGGCAAGCCCATGGTGTACGTCATTCTGGACACCGCCGAGCAGAAGGGCACGGGCAAGTGGACCAGCCAGGTGTCACTGGATATGGGCGTGCCGGCTCCCACCATCGCGGACGCGGTTTTCGCGCGCACCTTGAGCGCCATCAAGAAGGAGAGGGTGGCGGCCTCCCGCGTGCTGGTGGGACCGACGCCGGCCTTCTCGGGCGACAAGGCAGCCTTCATCGAGATGATCCGCAAAGCGCTGTTTGCCTCGAAGATCTGTTCGTACGCGCAGGGGTTTCAGCTCATGCGCACCGCGGACCAAGAACATCACTGGAACCTGAACTTCGGCACCATCTCCTCGCTGTGGCGGGCCGGCTGCATCATTCGTGCGCAGTTCCTGGGCAACATCAAACAGGCCTACGATCGCGACCCGGCGCTGGCCAATCTGCTGCTGGATCCGCATTTCGCCAAGGTCATGGCCAACTACCACCAGGCCTGGCGCAAGGTGGTGGCTGTGGCGGCCGAGAATGGCATCGCGGTGCCCGCCTTCATGAGCGCGCTGGCCTATTATGACGGCTATCGCACGGCGGTTCTGCCCGCCAACCTGCTGCAGGCGCAACGCGACTACTTCGGCGCGCACACCTACCAGCGGGTCGACAAAGAAGGCAAGTTCCACACCCAGTGGAGCGGGGAGAAGTAGGCGGGTGCAGGGGCGCGGCTCGCCGGACAGCCGGTTATCGGCCGAGGACGTTCGCGAGATCGTCGAGGCCACCTTGGCCGAGCTGCCGCTCGACGGCAAGGATGTGCTGGTCTTGATCCCCGACCACACCCGGCACGCGCCCATCGATCTCTTCTTCCACGTCATCAGTGATCTGCTCATCAAGCGGGTGGCGGCGCTCGACTACCTGGTGGCCACCGGGACCCACGCGGCCATGGAGACCGAGCGCCTCTACCGCCACACCGGCCTGACCGCCTCCCGGCACGCTCACCAGTATCCCAAGGTTCGCTTCTTCAACCACGAGCACCACAAGCAGGATGAATTGGTGTCGCTCGGCACCTTGCCGGGCGACGAGTTGGCCTCCTTGACCAACGGTCTGTTCAGCCGCGACATCGAGGTGACCATCAACCGCAAGGCCATCGAGTACGACCACATCTTGATCGTGTCACCGGTGGTGCCTCACGAGGCCATGGGCTTTTCGGGCGGAAACAAGTACTTCTTCCCTGGCATCGCGGGCCTGGACGTGGTCGAGAAATTCCACTGGCTGGCCGCCATCATCACCAACCCGGTGGTCAACGGGGTCAAGCACGCCCCCACCCGGCGGGTCATTGACCGCACGGTGCAGTTCCTGCCCACCCCGCGCACCTGCTTCGCCTTCACCGTCGACGACCACCGCCAACTGGCCTGCCTCTACGGCGGCTCGCCCGAGGAGACTTGGGCCAATGCGGCGGATGTCTCCGCGCGGATGCACATCAAGTATCTCGATCGATCGTATCGGCGCGTGCTGGGCCTGACCCCGCCCATCTACGAAGAGGTGTGGGTGGCGGGCAAGGCCATGTACAAGCTGGAGCCCATCGTGGCCGACGGCGGCGAGCTGGTGATCCACGGCGGCCACGTCAGGGCGGTGTCTTTCGTGCACGAGAAGGAGATCGCGCGCATCGGCTACCACACGCGCGACTACTTCACCAAGCAGTGGGAACGCTTCGCCCACGAGTCCAAGCTGATTCTCGCTCACTCCACCAACGTGAAGGGCATCGGCAAGTTCGACAATGGCGTGGAATCCCCGCGCATCAACGTGACCTTGGCCACCGGCATCCCCGAGAGAACTTGCCGGGCCATCAACCTCGGCTACCGCGACATCGACAGCATCGACGTGGCCCGTTGGAAAGAAGACCCCGACACGCTGGTGGTCGAAGAGGCCGGCCAAGTCCTCTACCGCCTCCGTCCGTCCCCCTGATTCTCCTCCCTTCTGCCCCTGTGTCCTCTGTGGTTAATCCCCCTCCAAGGAGTTCGTGATGAGCACCGGCCTCGATATTCGCCCTGCAGGCGGTCTGGATTTCGTTTCCGTGGGCGCCCTGGTCCACCGTCTGGATCCCGGCCTCTATCCCTGGCGCAAGGCCAGTGCCTGCCAGATCCACGTCAGCGGCGGCGAGTTCAACGTGGCAGCCAACCTGGCGGACTGCTTCCGCCTGAACACCGGCATGGCGACCGCCATGGTCGACTATCCCATCGGCGATATGATCCACGAGCGGGTGCGCGCCATGGGCGTGACCCCATTTTACCGGCGCTTCAAGCACAACGGCGTCACCGGACCCAACATGGCAACCGTGTACAGCGATCGCGGCCAGGGCGTGCGTGCCCCCGTGGTCTTCTACAACCGCAGCAACGAGGCGGGTGCGCAGCTCAAGCCCGGCGATTTCGCCTGGGCGGATATTTTCAAGAACGGCATTCGCTGGTTCCACAGCGGCGGCATTTTCGCCGCGCTCTCGGCCACCACCGGCGAGGTCATCATCGAGGGCATGCAAGCGGCCAAGGCGGCTGGCGCCATCTGCAGCTTCGACCTCAACTTCCGCGAAAAGCTATGGAACATCTGGGGCGGCCAGCAAAAGGCGGTCGAGATCATCGCGCGCATCGTGGCCCACGCCGACGTTCTGGTGGGCAATGAAGAGGATCTGCAAAAGGGCTTGGGCGTGGCGGGCCAGGACGTGGAGAAGAAGTCCAAGCTCGACCCCGGCGCCTTCTTCGGGATGATCGCGCAGGTCACGCGAAAATTCCCCAACGTGAAAATGGTGGCCACCACCCTGCGCGAGGTGGCGTCGACCAATCGTCACACCTGGGGGGCGGTGGTGTGGTCCAACGGCCAGAACCACGTCTCGCCCGTGTGCGAGCTGGACGTGCTCGACCGCGTGGGCGGTGGCGACGGCTTCGCCAGCGGCCTCATCTACGGCCTGCTCTCCGGCGAGTCCGTCGACGAGGCGCTCAGACTAGGCTGGGCCCACGGCGCTCTGCTCACCACCACCCCCGGCGACACCACCATGGTGACCCTGGAGCAGGTGAAGTGCTTCGCCCAGGGCGGGTCGGCGCGCATTCAGCGCTAGCCCAGTCAAGGAGACCCCCCGGCTTTGCCGGGGAGGCAACCACAGTTTG
>CAZHUY010000074.1:0-26895 GCA_964535465.1 uncultured Myxococcales bacterium | reverse complement strand
GGCGTGGACTATTTCACGATCCACGCCGGGCTGCGCCTACACCACGTGCCGCTGACCGCGCGGCGGGTGGCCGGGATCGTGTCGCGCGGCGGATCGATCATGGCCAAGTGGTGCCTCTACCACCACGAGGAGAATTTCCTCTACACGCACTTCGAGCGGTTGTGCGAGGTGGCGAAGAAGTACGACGTGGCCTTTTCGTTGGGCGATGGTCTACGCCCCGGATCGTTGGCCGACGCCAACGATCCGGCCCAGTTTTCCGAGCTGGAGACTCTGGGTGAACTGACCAAGATCGCCTGGCAGCACGACGTGCAGGTGATGATCGAGGGCCCCGGCCACGTGCCCATGAACCTGATCAAGGAGAACATGGACCGGCAACTCGCCGCTTGTCATGGCGCGCCCTTTTACACGCTGGGGCCGGTGGTGACCGACATCGCGCCCGGTTACGACCACATCACCTCCGCCATCGGCGCCACCATGATCGGTTGGTTCGGCACGGCCATGCTGTGTTACGTGACCCCGAAGGAGCACCTGGGCCTGCCCGATCGCGACGACGTGAAGGCCGGTGTCATCGCCTACAAGATCGCGGCCCACGCGGCCGACGTGGCCAAGGGACACCCGGGGGCTGGCCTGCGCGATCTGGCCATGGCCAAGGCACGCTTCGATTTCCGCTGGAAGGACCAATTCGCCCTGGCGCTCGATCCTCCCACCGCCATGGCCTATCACGATCAGACGCTACCCGCCGAGGACGCCAAGGTGTCGCACTTTTGTTCCATGTGCGGCCCCAACTTCTGCGCGATGAGGATCACCCACGAGGTGCGCGATTGGGCCGACAAACACCATGTGGCCCCGGACCAGGCGGTCGAGCAGGGCTTGGCCCAGCGCGCGGCGGAGTTCCGCAAGCAAGGCGGCGAGATCTACGCAAAGAAGGTGGAGTAGTCAGGCACGAGGCGCCCTCGGCACCAGCGACGCCTTGCGCTCGTGGGGCGACCTACTTCAGATGCCGTCCCGTGGTCGCGGGCACGACCTTGCCGTACTTGACGCCCTTGGTGCTGATCAGGCTCTCGCCCATGGCCATGATCTCCTCGGCCGGGCCGCGCAGGATCAGGACCTCCAGGCAGTTGTGGTGGTCCATGTGCACGTGCAGCGATGACACCACCGCTTGGTGGTTCTCGTGCTGGATGTGGGTCAGCTTCTGCGCCAGACTGGCGGAGTCGTGGTCGTACACCAAGGACACCACCGCGACCTTGTCGGTGCTGTCCTTTTCTTGGCGCGACCATTCGTCTTGGACCAGTTGGTCGCGGATGAGGTCGCGGATGGCCTCGGAGCGGTTGTTGTAGCCGCGGCGTTTGGTCAGACGGTCGAATTGGGCCAGCAGATCCTCTTCCAGCGAGATGGCGGTGCGTTCCAGCATGGCTGAGGACTACCGCGGGGCAGGTTTCGGTTCAACCGGCGTGAAAGGCGCTGGGGCAGTGGGGGGCCAGCAGGCAGTGCTCGCAATCGGGCTTGCGGGCGGTGCAGCAGCGCCGGCCGTGCCAGATCATTTGATGGGCAAAGAGGATCCAGTGGTCGCGCGGGATCACGGTCATGAGATCGCGTTCGACCTTCTCGGGCGAGGTGTTGCGGGTTAGGGCCAGGCGTTGCGACAAGCGCAGCACGTGGGTATCCACCACGATGCCCTCGGCCTGGCCGAACGCGGTGCCCAGCACCACATTGGCCGTCTTGCGGGCCACGCCAGGCAGGGCCACCAGGGCCTCCATGGTGCGCGGCACCTCGCCGCCGTGGCGTTCCACGATGGCCGCGGAGGCCCCCACCAGGCTCTTGCTCTTGTTGCGAAAGAACCCGGTCGACCGAATGATGTCCTCGAGCACCGGCAGGGGGGCCTTGGCCATGGCCTCCGCTGTGGGAAAGCGACCGAACAGCACGGGCGTGACCATGTTGACCCTCTCGTCCGTGCACTGGGCCGACAGGATGGTGGCGCACAGGAGTTGGAAGGCGTTCTCGCGCTTCAGCTCGCAGTCGGCGGCCGGGTACAGTTCATTGAGCCCGCGCAGGATTGCCTCCACGCGCTTGCGCTCGGGAGGAAAGGCGGGTTTCGAGGGGTGCGCCGTTGTCTTGGCCATGGACCAAGCCTAGCAGTTCCGAAACGGGTCTGGACGAACCACGAAAGACGCAGCCTAACCCGGAACGTCGTGGTCGTGGCTGGCACATCCATAGGCCGCCTCGCCCAGGACGCTCCTCTACTTGAGGTACGCCGCCAAGCCGAGGTTGAGGCGCTTGATCTCCTCGCCAATGAAGCCGGCCATCTTGCGCGCGCCATTCTCCTGGAAGTGCGTGCTGTCGATGGAGCCGTCGGCCTTGCCGAAGAAGAAGGTCTCAGCAGCGGCGGTGGTGGGCTTGGGGCAGATGGCCTTGAGATAGCTGTGGGTCTTGCCGTTGTTGTCCAGAACCGCGACGTTCTCCGCGGCGCCCAGTTCGATCATGGCGGTGGCGTAGGCCCCCAGGCCGTTGCCCCCGTTGCAGTAGGCCGAGTTGCGCGGAGGCGGCGTGACCAGCACGGGGATGGCTTGCTTGGCCTTGGTGGGATCCAGATAGTATTGCTTGAGGTGCGTCTTGAAGGTGGTGCTGGCCTCGGCGTAGCGCTTGTATTGCTTGCCGTCGACGGTGAAGGTCGCGGTTTCGTTCTGGTCGTTGGTGCCGAACTGGATGAAGAAGTAGTCGCCGGGCTTGATGGCGGACAGGATCTTGCCGGCTGCACCCTCCAGGTAAAACCAGTACGCGGTCCGGCCGCCGGCCGCGCGGTTGTCGATCGTGACCTTGCTGTTGAAGATCTCGCGCAGCATCTGGCCCCAGCCGGCCTGGTCGTTGGTCGCCGCGGTGTCGGTGTAGTTCGACACCGTGGAGTCGCCGGCGACGTAGATGGTCAAGGAGGGCAGGGGGCCAGTGCTCCCGGTCGTTGCGGTGGTGCCGCCGGCCGATGTGGTGGTGCCGCCGGTCGATGTGAGACCACCCGAGGCCGCCGTGCCACCTGTCTTCGTACCGCCGCCGCCACTGGTGCCGCCTGTCTTGGCGCCACCCGATGCGCTTGTGCCTCCCGGCAGGCTGACGCTGTCCTTGCCGCCGGTCCGGCCACCGCTCAGCGTCCCTCCTGTCCCGCCAGCGGAGACCAGCGTGCCGCCCGCGCCTCCAGCGCCGTTGCCAGCGCCCCCGCTTGAGCTTACCAGCGAAAAGCCTCCCTTGCCGGTCGCACCGCCGGATGCCGAGGTCATGCTGCTCATGTCCGCCTCCCCGCCACGCTGGCCCAGCGCCCCCCCCGTGTTTGCCTTGCCGTCGGAAGAGACCCTCGTGCCCGAGGAGCCGGCCAGGTTGCCCGCGCTCCCGCCCAGGCCAGTGTCCGGAGCGCCCACGTTCGCGTCGTCGCCTGACGAGCCGCAGCCGATCAGCAGCGCGCAGACGATCCCGGCCGTGATGCAATTTCTGCGATTTGTTGAATCCACGATGAGCCTCCGTGGACCGAGCATATCGCCGGCCCGCATGAGGTCTCATTTAACCACATCCCCCGCTAATGTGCCGGTGGGGACGAGGGGGGCTGACGAGGCGGGGTCGGGCCTGGCCTGATCCCTTTTCCATCCTCGCGCAGCGAAGAGGGGGCCTGCAGATCCGCGTCCGACTTGACCGAAACCCCCATTTGTTCAACCAATTCTCCGCCTAGCCACCCGCTGATCAGGGCGACGCCGATGCCCACCCACCCCGGCAGGAAGGTCGGCCAGCGTGCCAAGGCATAACCCTCGGGTGTGTTGGCGCGCAGGATCAGCGAGAACACGAACAGCGCCAGAACCAGCACGTTCAGGCCCATATGCCAAATGCCCACGCTGTAGGCGCGCGTGCCACGCGGGATGGCCAGCCAATCGATGAAGCCAGGCACGGCGGCGATGAGCCCGCCGATGACGCCAGCCACGATGGTCCAAAAGGCGACGAAGCCCCACATACTGCTGTCCGTCGAAAGCCTGACGATGTCCCATACCAGGGATGTGATCAGCAACCCCAAGGGGAAGACGATGAGCATGGGGTGAATGGCGTGTCCCAGAGCCGTCGCGCGTCCCTTCATGGCTATCCTCCTCCGCATCAGATGCAAAGAGGTGCCCTGCCCTGTCGGGAAATGTCAGCGCGAATCGTAGTCCAGCGCCGCTTGCAGCAGCGGGTCGCCCACCGGTAGCAGGGGGTGCGAATGCAGCAGGAATCGCACGAAGATCGTCGCGCTGCCACCCAAGGCAAGCAGGGCCGCCAGGTCGGGCCAATCAGGGCGAAAGGCTTGCGGGGAGCACGCCGGCATGACCAGCCAGTAGATGTCGACGAAATGGAACAGCACAATCCAGGCGGCGATCAGTCCCAGCCAGCGGCGGTTGCGCTTGATCCGATAGGAGAGCAGGGCCAAGAAGGGCACGGCGAAGTGGCCGATGATGAGCGCCAAGCTGACGCTGCGCCACGAGCTGGCCTCCCGTTGCGCGAACCACGCGCCTTCGATGGGACGATTGGCGATCCAGATGAGCATGAACTGGAAGTAGGCGACGTAGGCCCAGAACGAGGTGAAGGCCAGGAGCAGGCGGCCCAGGGCGTAGTAGTGGGGTGCGCGTAGCTCGGGGAGGCGTCCGTGACCTTGCTCCCACGAAGCCACCAGGGTGAGCAAAGCCAAGCCGCCCACGAACGAGCCCGCGAAGAAGTAGATGCCAAAGATGCTCGAGTACCAGGTGGGCGTCAGCGACATCAACCAGTCGAAAGCGGCGATGGTCAGGGTCAACCCCAGCGGGATCAGGCCGGCCACACCCCAGAGCTGCAGGCGCTGGCGCAGAGGATCACCGGGTTCGCGCCGTTGGCGTAGCGACCAGTGGCGCGGCAACCAGGCCAGCACGATCCATACGGAGAACACGACGACCCAGCGCACGCTGAAGAAGGCGGGGTTGAGGTAGGTGCGCCGATGCTCGACCAATTCGCGCAGGTGCGGCTCGGTGAAGAGCTCCGGTGTCATCCAGGGAAACAGCCAGCGCATCCCGATGAAGATCGGCAGGAAGAGCACGGCGAACAGGGGCAGGGTGGACGCGATCTGTTCGGCGAGGCGCCGCACCGCCACCGGCCAGGTGGCGTTCATGGCGTTCACGATGGTGAGGAAACACAGCGCTCCCAAGGCCAGGCTGAGCGCCCAGAGGTAGACCGTCAGATAGGCATGGAGGGTGCGCGATCCGTCGAGGACGAAGCCCAACGCCAGTCCAAGCCAGCCTAGCAGGGTCAGGAGGCCCGCCCATTCCGCCTTTGTTCGCGGGCGTCGCCACCACGCCGGGCGCCTCATGGCTCGTCCCCTTGGCACACAGGTCCGGGCGTAAGCTCGATCCGCGCGTTGGCCAGCGGTTGGCGATGCTGACCCTGCAGCCATTTCAGGCGCGAGGTCACGGCCCAACGGGCGCGCACATCGACCTCGTTGCGGTACGAGGGCATCATGTTGTAGCCGAACATGACCGTGCGGAAGAAGCGTCCCGGTGGATAGTCGAGCACCGGCGGCGCCAGCAGGGAGCGCGGCTTCGTCTTCTCCATGGCTTGGGCCACGCGCGAGTTACCGTCGCCTCGTGGACCGTGGCAGGTGGCGCAGAAGGTGTCGAAGACATAGGGGCCCAGGACCGTCAGCTCGGAGTGCGACAACTCGGGGATGTGGGACGCGTAGGCTCGGCCTTCGCACCCCTCGGTCACTTGCGGCTGCCCTACCGGTGTGGCGCGCGCCACGGTGCCCTCGGGCGGAACGCCTTGTCTCATCATGCGCTGACGCAAAGGATCGGGGGACGAGGGACTGACCCGTTTTTGCAGCAACATGCGCTCGAAGTCGCTCGAGCACGCGAGGACCGAGAGGGCGAGGAAGAGGCAGAGCGGGCGTCTCATGATGTTGGCTCGTCGAGAAAGACCACGCGGGAGGCGCCCAGGTTGACCAACAAGGCGCGCGTGAGTTCGCCTGTCAGGGCAGGGTCGCGGCGATCGATCGCCAACCAGAAGCCGTCGATGGATGTGGAGGCGAACCCCGGGACCTGCAAGAGCGGCTGCCACAGGCGGGGCAGTCGCGACAGCACGAAGAAGAGAACGAAGGCTGAGACCCCGGTGAAGAGAATCCCCGTCTCGAAGGTGATGGGGATGAAGACCGGCCAGCTATGGGGCGGCCTACCGCCCACGTTCAGCGGATAGTTGACGGCGTTGAGATACCACTGGATGAGGTAGCCGACGCCCGCGCCCATGAGGGCCAGGGGGAAGACGATCCAATCGAGCCAAGAGCGTCCGTGGCCCAGGGCTTGGCTCAATCCCTCCACCTCATAGGGAGAGTACGCGTCCAACCGTCGGTATTTGTGCTCGCGCAGGGTCCGCGCGGCGTGCAGCAGGGATGGCACGTCGGGAAACTGAGCCAGACACCCCAGGTTGCTCATGACCGTGCCTGCTTGGCCAGGTGCGAGTTCATTTCCTTGACCTCGTCGATGGGGATAAAGGGCACCAGCCGCAAGAACACCAGGAACAACAGCAAGAAGAATCCAATGGTTCCCGCGAGGATCCCCAGGTCCACCCAGGTGGGCCGGTACGCGTGCCAGGCCGAGGGGAGGAACGTGCGTTCCAGGGATTGCACGATGATGACGAAGCGCTCGCACCACATGCCAAGTTGGATGAGCAGCGCCCCCACCCATAGGGTGATGGGGTTACAGCGCATGCGACGCGACCAGAAGATCTGCACCACCAGCACGTTGCACACGATGGAGATCCAGAACACGGGCGCGCCCGGACCGGCGGGGCGTGCCACGAAGAATTGGTAGAATTCGACCGCCTCGCCGCTGAACCAGGCCAGGAACCACTCGGTGAGGTACGAGTAGATGACGATCCAGCCGTGCACGAGCAGCATCTTGCCGACCAGATCCAGGTGGCGCGTGGTGATCACGTTGTGCAGGCGAAAGACGCGGCGGATGGGCACCAGCAGGTTGGCGACCATGGCGAACCCGGAATAGATGGCACCGGCCACGAAGAACGGCGGGAAGATGGTGGCGTGCCAACCCGGCACCAGGCTGACGGCGAAGTCCGCGCTGACCACGCTGTGGACCGAGATGACGAGAGGCGTGGCGATCCCGGCCAGCAGCCCATAGGCCATGCGGTGGTGACGGCGATCGTTGGCCGAATTGCGCCAGCCGAGGGCGAACACGCCGTAGATACGCGCGCGCCAGCCAGCGGGCAGGTGGTCGCGCATGGTGGCCAGGCTGGGCAGCAGGCCCAGATACCAGAAGAGCAACGAGATCGTCCCGTAGGTGAAGATGGCGGCGGCGTCCCAGGGCAGCGGGGATTTGAAGTTGGGCCACACGCTCATGGTGGCGGGGTAGGGGACGAGCCAGTAGGCGAACCACGGGCGTCCCAGGTGCAGCAGGGGGAAGAGCGCCGCCTGCACGATGGCGAACAGGGTCATGGCCTCGACCACGCGGTTGATGGAGTTGCGCCAGCTCTGTTCCAGCAAGAGCATGATGGCCGAGATGAACGTGCCGGCGTGTCCGATCCCGATCCACCACACGAAGTTGATGATGGCGAAGGCCCACGCCACCGGGATGTTGTTGCCCCACAGACCGATGCCGGTGACCACGGTCATGCTGACGAGGGTCAGCAAGATGATGGTGCCCAGGCCTGTCGCGGCCATGGCGAGCTTGCCCAGCGTGCCCCAGGGGCGCACCACACCGACGAGCTGATCGGTCAGCTCGCGATCGCTCGATGGTCCCAGTAGCACCGGCTCAGGCACGCCACAGGTCCGGGTTGGGGTTGTCGATGCGGGCCAGATACCACGTGCGCGGCTTGGTGCCCTGGTCGTGCAGCAACTCGTAGGCGCGCGGCTGACTCCGGCGCTTCACCGCCACTTCATCGGTGTGGGCCAGAGAGGCGAAGGCGATGGCGCCGGTCGGACAGGCTTGCTGGCAGGCGGTGCGCACCTCGCCCGGTGCGATGGCGCGCTCCTGGACGCGTGCGGCGATCTGCGCGCGACGGATACGTTGCACACAGTAGGTACACTTCTCCATGACCCCGCGAGCGCGGACCGTCACCTCGGGGTTGCGTTGCATGCGCACCAGCCCTTGGTTGGCCGGCTCGCGCTCGTACCAGTTGAACCAGTTGAACCGGCGCACCTTGTAGGGACAGTTGTTCGAACAGAAGCGCGTCCCCACGCAGCGGTTGTAGACCATCTCGTTGAGGCCGTCGGGGCTGTGCACGGTCGCGTTGACCGGGCACACGTACTCGCAGGGGGCGCGCTCGCAGTGCTGGCAGGGCAGCGGTTGGTGCACCACGCGCGCTTCGGCGGACCCTTCGTGAGAAGAAAGGTAGGTGTCGACGCGCAGCCAGTGCATCAGGCGACCTCGGCGCACCTCGTGGGCCCCCACCACGGGCACGTTGTTCTCGGCCTGACAGGCCAGCACGCAGGCACCGCACCCGATGCACAGGCCGAGGTCGATGGACATCACCCATTGCTCGCCCTGGTATTCCACGGGCGGGATCAGCGAGGGTTGGGGACCGCGCTGGCCGGCGAAATCATCTTTGTGTCGGCCATACCAGCGCAGGTCGGCCTGTAGGGCGAGGGGCCGAGCGTGGGTACGGTTCTCCAACTGGGAGAGGACCAACTGGTGCTGTTGGCGCGTGCGCTGCACCTTCAGTCCGGTTCCGAAGTGCAGGTGCGAGGTGTCGCGGAGGTCATAGGCGTTGACACCCACCCCGTGGGCTAGCCGCTCGCCCTTGCCCAGGCGTCCGAATCCCAGGTGCAGGGTCACGGAGTTCTCGGCGTGGCCGGCCAGGACGTAGGCCGGCGCGCGCAGTTTTCGTCCCGCTAGCTGCAGCTCGACCTCGCGTCCGGTTCGCACGCTCAGCTCGCTGGCCATGCCCGGCCCCATGAAAGCGGCGTTTCCCCAGCAGTGGCGGGTCAACGGCCGGGGGAATTCGAGCAGCCAGCCGTTGTTGGCGAAGCGGCCGTCGTACACGCCCGGGTCGTCCAGAAAGTTGATCTCCAGCCCATCGCGCGGCCACAGGCGGGATAGGGCGCGCGTGGCGGCGTCTTCGTCCTGCAACCCGTGGAAGGGGGAAGACGCGCTGTCGGCCTGCACGCCGACGGTGAGCGTGCTCTTCCAGAAGGGCTCGAAGCCGTAGCCACCGTGGCGTCGCTGCCAGGAGGCGCGCAGCAACCCATACAGGCTGGGCGGCTCGGGGGCGAGCAGGGCGGAAAGCAGCTCCGCCTGGACGCGTCCCCCCTGCAGGGGCGTGAGCAACGGCTGGATCAGCGACACGCTCCCGTTCAACGCGCGCGCGTCACCCCACGATTCCAGGTAGTGGGCCTCGGGCACGAACCACTGGGCATCGTGCTTGGTTTCGTTCTCGTATTCGCCCAGGTAGATGCTGGTGGGGACATCGCGGAGCAGGCGACTGAACTCCATGTCCGCCGGGGTGTCGTAACTGGGGTTGCCTCCCAGGATCATCAGGGTCTGGGCTTTGCGTCTGCGCATCTCCGACAACAACTCACTCAGCTCCATCTTGTTCTTGGGCTCCACCAGAGCGCGGGGAATGGTCCACACCGTGCGTCCCATGTTGCCCAACATGCGGTTGAGTACATGCGCCAGGACGTGCAAGGTTGCCGGTTGCCGATCGCCGACCACCACCAAACCGCTGCCTTGTGCCGCCACCAGATCGTGCGCGGCCGCGCGAACCCAGGGCTGATCATGGGTTCGCCAAGGCGTGAGAAGGGCAGCCTGCGCCGGCGGCAGCGAGGCGTGGGGCAGCAGGGACATGACCTCGGCGGCAAGCTGCAAGCCGACACGGGGCACCTGGCTCGACGACACGGGCAGGCGATGCTCTGCCATGCTGCCGGTCACGCTCGGCATGCTCTCCGCGCAGTAGAGCCGACTCATGCCGCCCGCTTCGGGATCGCGCCGGGTCGACCATTGCCGGGCGTAGCGCAGCCAAAAGGGACCGCGCCCCAGAAAGTCGGAGTCGAGCGAGACGACCACGCGAGACCCGGAGAGATCATGCAACAGCTCCAACGATTGGTGGTACAGGGTGCGCAGGCTGGAGGCGCTGTTATCCGCGCCGACCGGCGAGTGGAAAGCCCAGCGCACTCCGGGGAGGACCCGCTCGATTCTCTCCATCAAGTCAGCCAACAGCGGCGAGGAGGTGGGGGGCATGAGCACACGCAGGCCATCGCCCGCGGTCTTGCGCAATTCGGCCAGCGCGCGCCGCAGTCCGGTCCACGAGGCGGGCAGGTCGCGCAGGGTCAAGTTGCGTGCCCGATCCGGATCGTAGAGCTGCAAGACCGACGCTTGTTCCATCGGGCCTGCGGCGCCCAGGCTGGCTGGATGTTCGGGATTGCCTTCGATCTTCAGGGGCCGCCCGTCGCGGCACTCGACCAACAGACCGGTGGCATAACCGTCGATCACCATCGACGTGGCGTAGAGGGTTGGTGCATCCGGCTGCACCTCGGGGGAGCGTCTGACATAAGGGACGATGGGTTGACGGATGGCTCGACGACACGAACTCACCACCGCCGCGGCGGCCACCATCTCTAGGAACTGGCGTCGCGAGATGCTGCCGTTCGACCTTGCCTGCTCGCCCATCGTCCCCCCCCGGTCCCTCACCTGTGACAGGTCGTGCAGTGGGTGAGGCGTCGTGTGCCGTATTGGCTCGCCAGTTGCGCGCCTTCGATACCCGGCGCCTGGCTGGACTGCCAAGCCACGGCCGTGACCTTGTCGCGTGGTCGCAGCGACCGCTCGGGTGCACGGTGGCAGCCCAGGCACCACTGCATGAGCAGCGACGTGGCCTGTTGGACGCGCGCCATCTGGTCCACCTGTCCGTGGCAGGTGAAGCACGCGACCCCTTGGTGCAGATGAGCCGCGTGGTTGAAGTACACGAACCCTGGCATCTGATTCACCCGCTGCCACACCAGGGGTTGTTCCAGTCGAAGACTGTCGCGGACCGGGGCCAGCATGGGGCTGGTCGACCAGATCTGTTGGTGGCAGCCCATGCAACGTTCGGTGGTGGGGATATCGGCCCGGGCATGGGTCACGGCCCGCGGGTGGCAATACAGGCAATTGATGGCAAAGAGTGAAGCGTGGTGGCGATGATCGAAGGGCACCGGCTGCTCGGGTGCTTGATGCTGACCGGTCTGCGAGGGCAGACGCACGCTGATCATGGGCACGGCAAGCACCGCGGTCCCGCCCAGGCCGACGAGGATGAGGACCACCCAGAGGGTGGTGTTGCTGGAAGGAGAGAACAGGGGTGCCACGCTCACCTTGCCTCGCTGCTGGCGTCGTGGCTCCCAGCGTCGGCTTCAAGGCCGCGCACGCCCGGACGGTAGAGTTGTTGCACCCGATGCACCACCGCCCAGCGAACGCCCTCGGGCACAGTGGCGAACGAGCGCATGAGCGTCCCGCGATAACCCTCGGTCACGATCTGAAACGCGCGTGAGGGCGCGAACCCGATCTGCGTGAGGTCGGGCGGGGGTGGTCGCATGGGCCTTCCGGTGGCGCTGCCGCGGCCATCCAAACCGTGACAGACCGAGCAGGTTTCATCGAACAACCGCTCGCCCTGTGTGCGATCGGCGGTCGCAAGAGGCGCGCTGAAGGCCTCGACCTTTTCCGCGAGTCTAACCTTGTCCCGCAAGAAACCGCGCAACGAGGCCAGCTCGCTGTTCAGGTAGAAGTCGAACACGGGCATGGGGCTACCTGGGATTCCCTTCAGCAGGATCTCCGTCAAGGGGCCGTCGCGCATACGTATGCGGGTCAGGTCCTCGGGCGGTATGTCGAGGTCGCCAGCCGAATCACCCTGCCCGTTGCCCACGGCTCCGTGACAGAAGGCACAGCTACGCGAGTAGAGGGCCAGCCCCGTGTCGTAGGGGGTGGCCAGCGAGCCGGCGAAGGCTGCGTGGGCTGCCGCCGAGAAGGGTTGCAGGGAGGCGTTGTGGATGCCGGCGTTGGCCCGCAGCGCCTGTCCCAGCGGAAACAGCACACGATCCTGCAGGAGCTGTCGGGTCAGGAGCATGGGCATGACGATGAACGAGAGGAGGAGCGCCACGCGCATGGGGGCCCCGCCCGACCGACGCAGGCGCATGGTCATGAAGGCCAGCCAGCCTGCCGCGGCCACCCCGATCACGGCGGTCGCGGTGGGCAAGGCCGAAGGCGCGGGGCGCACGCTGGCGAAAAGCGCGACCCCACCGGCGAACTGAAAAGCCAGCCCCCCCGCCATCCATCCCAGCAAATGGCGCCGGCGATCGCCGTTCAGATCGTCTCGCATCAGATAGTGCACCCCCGCCGTGACCACCACCGACGCGCCCAATACGTGCAGCAGGCGCAACGCCCAGTGTACCGAAATGGCGAAGGGGAGCTGACCGCCCAGGCTCAGCATGGTGGCCCAGGCATGGGGACGTTCGGCGGTGACCAGAACCCCCACGAAGGTGGCTGGCACGAAGAAGAGGAGCAGCAGGCCGGCGCCGCTGACCACCAGAAATATCCATTTGCGCTCACGCGAGCGACGGTGCTGCCATTCGAACAGCACCAGGGAGGTGGTGAGAAACACCACGTTGAGCATCCACAAGGGCGACATGATGTTCACCCCGCTGAGGAACGGAATACTCTGCCCCATCTGCATGAGCAGAATGGGTCCGACGCCCACCACGATGGCCAGACTCTTGTGCGCGAAGAACAGTTCCAGGAACTCCCGATCCCAGGCGCGCAGGACGTCGCGCCGCCCCCACTGCCCGACCACGTAATAGGTCGTGGCCAGAATGGCCGTGCCCAACGTCAATAGCACGAACAGGAAGTGCAAGGAGAAGGTGAAGAGTGCCAGTCCGTGCAGCCAGCCCGTGCTGAGCGGATGCGGCAGGATGATGTCCGCCAGGCGGGTCATGGGCTGCCCCTGCCTTCCACCAGCATGCGCGTGCGCGACGCCATCTGCAGCTTGCCCTGCTGCAGGCGAAAGAGGAAACGCGCCGCCAGCCGGCGCTCCAGCCGGTCGCCCGAGAAGGGGGGCATGAACGAGACCAGCTCGTGGGCGTGATTGACGATCACATCCAGCCCATCCTCGGTGCGCCCCGCTACGCGCGTGCGGATGTCGTTGATGCCGCCAATGGTGTGGCAGAGCATGCAGTTGTTGCTGAATAACTCGGCGCCAAGTTGATCCAGATCGCCGGAGGTGCTCAGCCTCTGAGGCCAGTACTGATGCGGCCGCATGCCTTGCTCGCGATACTGAATACTCTCGGTCAACAGCACTTCGCTGACGTACATGTGGCTGGGCATCAGGTAGGGCCCGCGGATGAACTCGCGCACGCGTTCCATCTGCGCCACCAGACCCATGGCGGCCACCAGACCGGGGATCATCAGGGCGCGCACCACACGCACCCGGCGCGCGATGCCGGCCCCCGCAATCGAGAGCAGCAACACCCCGGCCAGCAGGTTGGCCCCATAGAAGATCCACGGTCTCTGCGAGAGGTGCTGGGTCAGGACCGCGTACACCTTGCGGGTCGTGTAGAAATCCGGCACCACAAGCAGGTACCAGGCCAGCGCCGGGATGAAGGTGGCGATCGCGATGAGCAGGACCACGCCCAGGGGACGCAGGATGCTCTCCTGAACCTGGCCGTCGATGCCGCGGCGATAGGCCAGGATCATGGCGAACAGCACGCCCAAGATGCCGGCCAGGGAAACCCGCGCCAGCAACTGCGGCGGGAAGGACGGATTGAAGAAGGCGGAGAAGAGGCTGCGCTCCTCGGGCCAGTCGCCCACGGTCAGCATGAAGCCCAAGATCCCGGTGATCAGAAACGCGGAGAGCAAGCTGTAAGCCGAATACAGAACGGCGAGGGTGACGCGCAGCCGACGCCGCCGCCCCAGCCAGTCCCACGCGAAGTACAGGACCAGCACCGCGACGACTTCCAGGAAGAACACCAGATACTCGATGAACCAAGGCCAGAAGAAGACCCTCAACATCGAAGCCGTCGCGCGCGGCGAGAGCGTGCCGATGGTGAACCAGATGCCCGCCCCGGTGACCGCGCCGCCTATGCTGGAGACCACGGTCCCGAAGGTGAGATAGCGCTTGAGCAGCTTCGCCCAAGAATCGGGCGAGCCACGGCCATGGCGCCAGGCCCAGTAGTCGGTCAGGCCCAGCAGCCCCAGGAACCCCAGGGCCACCCCTTGCGCGATCACCAGGTGGATGACCGCGTTGGTGCCAATCACCGTGCCGGCGCCAAAGATCCAGGCTCGATAGGGGGGAAACACGATTCGTCCTCAGGGAGCAGGCGGTTGCGGGCGGGGTTGGCTGCGCAGAAAGGCGGCCGCGGCCATGGCCACCGTTGGGCTCAGGATGGGGTTACCGCGCGGCATGTTGTCGTGAACGAACCGCTCCAGGATCCCGGGCGCGAGCAACTGCGAGTGCGTGCCGAAAGATTCGGGGCCATAGGTGGCGGGCGCGATGGTCGTGCCCTGACCGTGCTCGCCATGGCAAGGACCACAGGTTTCGCGCACGGTTCTCTGACCGACCGCCGGATCGGGCGGCGCCGACGCGACCAAGGGGGTGATGTGCAGCCAGGGAACCGGCGCGAACAGGGGCACCCCTGCCGAGATCCAACGCAGGTACATGGCCATCGCCAACACCTCGGGGCTCGTGGGCGAGGGCGGGTCGGCGTTCAGGTTCCGTCGAAAACAGGCCGCGATGCGCGCCGTCAGCTCAAGCGCCGCGTCTCCCGCGGGCGGGCGCGCCGCGACCCCGACCAGCGAGATGCCGCTGTTCTTGCCGCCCTCGCTACGTCCGGCGGAGAAATGACAGTGGTTGCACACCAAGGCGTTGTCCGTGCGACCCGGCAACAAAGAGCGCGTGTTCTGGATCAACTCGCGGCCGCGCAGAACCTGGGCGCGGATGGTCTCGGGCGCATCCTCGGGGCGAGGAGGAAAGTACTGCGCGCGTGTTTGGGCGCCGAGCGCCGCCAACGGCCGCGTAACGGCCAGGTCGGCCGACACCTCCGAGGCATCCAGAAAAGGAAAGAAGGACACGCTCAGGACTCCGCCCACCACCGCCAGGACGACGAAAATCAACAGACCGACGACCACCGAAGCTCTCATGTCTCGCCGTGCGCGATTTGATGTCCCGCCTCCCGGGCGCGCGTCGCGCCGCCGGATCTCCCTGCGTGTGTCTAGGTGGGGGCACGCATGTCTTGCACCCAAGCTTCGCGTCAGGTCGGGGGATCGCGCGGCACGCTGGCCGAGAAACTGGCTTGCTCCGTGATCGTTGCGCAGCTCTCAGGGAAAGGCTCTAATGCCCCACGATGGACGAAACCCCCGAGGAGCTAGAGCAAATCCGCCGCGAGGCCGCCGCGATCGACGTATATCGCTATCGACGGCGAAAACGCCTGATCATCACTTCACTGGTTTTCCTGGCCGGAGCTGGCGTGTGCTGGCTGGCGGTCAGCATGTCCCGCGCCGGCCGTAATCCTTGCGAACGCGTGCGTGACCACTTCTGCAAAACCGCCCCCGACCAGGCCCGCTGCGACAGCTACCAGAGCATCCTGCGCGAGTCCGTTCAGGATTCCAGCCCCGCCATGCGCAGCATGATCCGTGACCAGTGCCTAACCAAGATCACGCGCCTCAAGGAAGAGGACGGCATCACCATCCCCTGACCCCAGGGTTCCCATCTGATCGCGTAGGCGGTACCCCGAGCGCCCCTTCGGGAAAGGGTTCCCATCAAATCGCGTAGGCGGAGGTGGGCTCAGACGGAAAAGCTACTGCCGCAGCCGCAGGTGGACGTGACGTTGGGGTTGTGGAACTTGAACCCCGAGCCCTGCAGGCTTTCGACGTAGTCCACCTCGGTGCCCATCAGGTACATCAGGCTCATCTGATCGCACAGCATCTTGACGCCGTTGGACTCAAAGGCGTGATCGATGTCTTGCGCCTGATCGAAGTAGAGGTCGTAGGTAAAGCCCGAACAGCCTCCGCCGAGCACTTTCAGCCGCAGGGCGTATCCATCCTGGATCTTCTCTTCAGTTCGGATCTCGCGGACCTTGTCGGCGGCACGCGCGGTCAGGGTGACGGGCGAGGCCGGTGCTTCGTTCGTGCTTTCAGTGGTCTTGTCAGGGGCGGCAGCCATTGGAGTCTCCTGGGATGGAGTGTATCGCCCTTTCGGATGCCGGCCACCCGTCATGGGTTTCCGTGAGGAATGACCTGGGTAGGCGTGGGACTAGCCCCAAAGGGGCGAACTCTCCTCGCCGTCCGGGGACCCTTCCATGGTTCCCATCGCAATCAAAACGGCTTGGTGGATTCGCCCTGCCAGACCGGGTTGCGCAGGCCGGTGACGTTCCAGACGCGCAGGGCATCGGCCTTGCCCTTGACCTTGACCGGGGGCAGCGCGGCGGCCATCACGGCGTTGGCCACGCGGCCAAAGGTGGCGTCCGAAATGAGGATCTCACCGGACTTGGCCACGCTGCAGAGGCGCGAGGCCGTGTTGACCGCATCACCGATCGCCGTGTACTGCAAGGCGCGCGAGCTGCCGATGGCCCCGGTGACCACCGTGCCGGTGTTGATGCCGATGCCGATCTTGATCTCCTCCTGCCCCTCGGCCTTCCGCGTGTAGTTGAACTCGGACAGGACCTGCATCATGTCCAGCGCGCACTCGACCGCCTTGCGCTCGGCACCGGGAATGGCCACGGGGGCGCCGAACAGGGCGATGATCTCGTCGCCCACGAACTTGTCCAGGGTGCCTTCGTGCTTGAAGATGACGTCCACCATCAGCTCGAAGTACTCGTTGAGCATGCGCACGATCTCGGGCGGGTCGCGCTTCTCGCTCATGGCCGTGAAACCGCGAATATCGGAGAAGAGCAGCGTCACCTCTTGCAGGGCGCCGCCCTTCTCCAGTTGGAGCTTGCCCGCCACCACCTGTTCGACCAGGTTGGGCGACAGCAGCCGCTGGAACTGAGCGCGCGTCTTGGCCTCTTGCTCGATCTTGAGGGCCAGCATCGAGTTGTGGATGGCGGCCGCGGCCTGGTTGCCCACGCCGGCAAAGATCTGCAGGTCCTTCTCGCCGAAGGCGTTGGTGGCCACCATGGAATCCAGGTGCATGATGCCCAGCAGCTCGTCATGGTGGATGAGCGGCACCGTCATGGTCGACCGGATGCCTTGCATGATGATGGATCGCGCGCCCTGGAAACGGCTGTCCATGCTGGCATCGGACGACAGCACGGCGGTCTTTTGGCCCATGACTTCGCTCAGGATCGAGCGCGACAGCACGATCTGCTCGGTTCGTCCGTCGCGCGTCTTGGCCACGCGCGGCTGGGGGACCCCGTTCTCCATGAGCAAGATGACCCCGCGGTCGGCCGGGATCAGCTCGAAGGCCTTCATGATGATCTTTTCCAGCAAGAGGTCGATGTCGACCTCCAGGCCGATGGAGCGGCCGAGCTCATGAGCCAGGCGCAGCTTTTCGTAGTCGCGACGGAGGGCGTCGGGATCCGAGATCTGCTTCTCGGGCAGGAATTCGGCGGCGCTGGCCGCTTCGACCTTGCGGTGGATGAGCGCATCAGCGGACGCGGCCTGCTGGATGCTCACCCGTTGTGCGGCCTGCAGAGCCTGGCTCATCTGTTCGCGATAGATGAGCTGCGTGCCACCCAGGACGATTTCGTCGTGTTCGGCGAGAATCCGTTCAGATACGCGTTCGTTCCTGTAGAAAGAGCCGTTCAGGCTTCCCAGGTCGCGATACAGGAACCGCCCATCTGGCTGCTGAATGACATGCGCGTGTTCCTTGGAGACGATGCGGTCGAGGATCTGGATTGTGTTGTGCGGATGCCGGCCGATGGTCGTGAGAGGACCCAGCTCGTACTCCCGCCGTTCGTTGTTGCCTTGGACGATCAGCTTTGCCATGCGCAGCCCGTAATTGGAGGCGATTGTATCACGTCACCATTCGACCCGGGCAGCATCCGTCACCGCCTTGGGCGACAGGTTGAAATCCAGTTGTTTGTCGATGACCGGGAAGAAGGCCGAGGCGGTGAAGTTGGCCTGAATCGAGACCTCATTCTTGTTGCGGGTGAAGGTCACCTCGAGGTTGGGATCCTTGACACCTGCCTTGCGCAAGGCGAGGGGGACGGAAACCCTCAGCTTGTCCATCGCAAGGGCGGTGGCGCTTTCGTTGAGGAGGTTGGCCCGCCACAGCAAGGGAAGGTGGTCCAGCAACACCCCTTTGGCCCGGGAAGACAGCGAATAGACAGGCCAGGCATAAATGCCAAAATACACGGCCAGGCCGAGCAAGAGAACCATCGCGACGGAGACCGTGTTGATGGCCCTCGGTTTCTTGTATTTGACAGCCACTCCTAGCTCCTAGGTCGTCGAGGCAGTCTCGTTGAGCTGCCGCGCCAGTTGGTTGCGCATGCAGAACGCGCCGAGCGTGCTTTGAATTACTACGGCCGCGGCTTGGCTGGCCAGGCTGGCCGTCACGACAACGGTCTTGGCCGCTTCGGGCGTCGCGTCGGGGACGTAGCTCGAGAAGAAGTAGACGAAGGCCAGCTGGGATGTGCCCAGCCCCATGACGGCGATGGGCAGGGCCGAGATGAAGTAGATGATGGGCAGACAGAGCAAGGCCTGGGCGACCGGAACCCGAACGCCAAAGGCATGCATCGAAGCGTAGTTGAAGGCCATCAGCACGGCGACATGGGGAACGCGGACCGCCAGGGCTTTCAGATGCCCGACCAAACCAGCGGAGAAGAGCACGTCGAAGATGGGTCGTGCGGTCAGCCAGCGCGGCCTGATGATGAGCAGGGTGATGTAGACCGCCAGGGCGCCATAGGCCACGTAGATGACGGTACGCAGGGCAGGGGACAGATTGGGATTGACGAACAACCCCAGCGTGGTGAGCAGGAGGAGCAGAAGGATGTTGATGCCCATGATCAAGAGCACGGCTGCTGTTCCTCGTAGGATCGGCACCCCGCGCGAGCGTTTGACGAAGTAGACGATGGCCCCCTGACCCACGGTGTAGTTGAGGAAGGCGAGCAGGTAGGAGGCCCCCCGGACGACCAGGACCTCGGTGAAGGACAGGGGGGTCACGAACCACCCGAAGGTCTTCCAAATGGCAAAGGAATCGCCGAGATAGACACCGAGAATCAGCACCGCCAGGACAGGAAGGGTCCAGGGCGCCGCGGACTGGAGGGCGGTCGACATCTCCGAGAACGAGATGCTGTGGAAGATGTAGACGAGCAGGCTGATGGTGACCGCCCAAGCCAAAAGGCGGCCAAGCTTCTTTCGCATGGCGGGCAACTATTGCATGGTTTTGCAGTTGTCGCGTCTCGTCTTGTCTAATTGGCCTCCAAAAGCGACACTGGTACACCCATGAGTGAACCCAGCACGGCCCAGGGGCACGCGGAGCCGGCCGAAGTCGCCCCTCCGGTGACAGCCTCGACGCCGTCCGTCGAGATCCCAATGCCGATCTTTCTCCTGCTCGATTCGATGGTGCAGGGCAAGAAGGTCTTGGCCGTCGGGCTAGACCAGGGCGGGCCGCGAGCCCAGACCCTGCGCCGCGCTGGGGCCAGTGAAGTGGTGGCATGCGTCCCCGATGGGCTTCATCTGCCCGTGCCGGACGCCTGCGCGGATGTGGCGTTGTGCGGACTGTCCGCAGACCTGGTCATGTCCGATGACCGGCTTGGCGTGTGGCTGGCGGAGATGGCACGTACCCTGCGCCCCGGAGGTTTCTGCGTGTTGCACCTGCCGGCAACGGCCTTGCATCGAGAGGGGCAGCCCGCTCGGGGCCCCCTCTCGGCTTGCACCGATCTGCTGCTGGCCCACTTCGCGATCGTGGATGTGGTCGAACAGGCTCAGGTCACGGGGCTGTCGTTCCATGTGTCGGGCACCGATGATTTGGCGGTGAACGAGTCTCTGCTGCGCATGTCGGGAGTCCCCACTCACATATTGGCTTTTTGCGCCGATGGGACCGAGCGACCCTGGGCCCTGGCTGAGAGTCTGTTCGTGCCCACCGAGGTGAGTGGTTGCGTCGACTCTCCTGGCGAGTTGGCGGCCTGGCAGGGCGAAGTGGTGCGGCTGGAGGCGCGATGCGCGGACTTGGCCCACGAGCGCGACGGCACGCGCGAAGAACGCATGACCCTGCAAGACCGCACCGACCGGCTGGAACGCACGGTCGCATCCCTGCGCAAGGAAGTCGAGCGCACCCTGCGCCAGTTGAGCAACAACTCCGCGGCTCTCGAGCTGGCGACCCTGGAGAGGAACGAGCTGCGGAGAAATCTGGCCGAGGCCAACCGGAAGGCCGATGAAGCCGTCCAACTCGCGGAAAAGCGGCAAGTCGCCCTGCGCACCCTGGAAAAGGAGGTCGCGCGGCTACGAGCCGCCCGCGGGCAGGCCAGGTGACAGGAGATCGTTGGTTCTGACCAGCCTCGCGATTCTGGAGTCGCGGTCTTGACCTTGGCAGCGCCGTCCACTAAGGTTCTGCCCCTGCGCGGTCGTGGCGGAACTGGTAGACGCGCTAGATTCAGGTTCTAGTGGCTTTACGGCTGTGGGAGTTCGAGTCTCCCCGACCGCACAACGAACCCCCCCGGAAATCCCGGGGGGGGGTTCTTATGCGGAGATCGCTTCATCGGACGCGGCCGACTCCTCTTCTTGCGATCCCCCACCTGATCCCCCAGTTGGCGGGGCAGGGGATTTCGAGAGGCCGGGAACCAGCCGGACGATGTTGTTGGCGGCCCTCAGCTTCTCGCCGAGCCCCACGTGGGAGTAGTGCTCGGTCATGGCCTCGGTGACGTGGCCGGTGATGCTTCGGGTGACGATGTCCCCCGCGACCTGACGTGCGAGGTTGTTGAACGTCCTCCTCAATCCATGCGGCGTCACCCGCTTGGATATCTTGGCCAACTTGAGCGCCCGCTCCATGGGATGGCGGAGGCTGCACCGGGGCAGCAAGCCGCCATTCTTGTCGGGGAAGACCCAGTCGGATTCGCCCACCCCAAATCCCTGACCCGACCCCTGGCGAGCATGGCCGCCGTGCTGCTGTTGCACCCGGCCTGCAGGTCTCCGCTCGGCGTGCGGGGCGATATCGGCAATGGGACCGACGCCGCACCGCCAGGACTCGACGCTGCCATCAATCTCGATGCCGTGGTGGAACGGGCCGCCACGCGCGACACGCTGACCGACGGAATTCCTGGCGCTTTTGCCGGACTGCCCGGGCAAAGCTTCGAGATCGTGGCGAGCGCTACACCGCCAGATGCCAGCGCACGTTGGGGCGAGCCGTGCCGAAACAATTCCCCCGACACCATCTACGACATGACCTTCTCGGAGGACGGGAGGAAGGTCCACCTGACGAGCAGCAACGTCACCGTCCCCGGAAAACACGCGACCATGGACGGCCTGCTGACCAGCGCCTCGGAAAGCACCCTGGTGTACTCGATCGATGACGGATGGGCGGGCGCCGAGCTGGTCGTCCGCAATGACGGTGCCGCCCTGGTGGGTCAGCTCAGCATCTTCGGCTCCGGCGTGCCGGTCGTCTTCTGCATGGAATCGCCGATGAAGGCGCTGTGAATGGTCCTGCCTCAGTACTGGGCGTAGGTATTTCGGGCAGCGCTCAGGAACGCGCAAGTCCACTCTTCCCCTTGATCCCTGGGCGTGGCCAGCGTAAGACGCCCGGCTCCATGATTACCGTCCAGCAGCTTTCCATCGCGTTCGGCAGCCAGACCCTGTTCGAGGACGTGGACGTCAAGTTCACGCCCGGCAATTGCTATGGGCTCATCGGTGCCAACGGAGCTGGAAAATCGACCTTCCTCAAGTGTCTTGCCGGCAAGATCGAGTCGACCTCCGGCTCCGTGACCGTCGAGCCGAACAAGCGGATCAGCATGCTCTCTCAGGATCACTTCGCCTTCAACGACGTGCCGGCACTGAGGGCCGTCATCATGGGCCACAAGCGGCTGCACGCGATCATGGTGGAGAAGGACGCGATCTACGCGAAGCCGGACTTCGGCGAGGCCGACGGCGTGCGCGCCGGTGAGCTCGAGGCCGCGTTCGCCGACTTGAACGGCTGGAACGCCGAGGCCGAAGCGGCCAAGCTGCTGAGCGAGTTGGGCGTTGCCGCGGACAAGCACGGGGCGCTCGTGAAGGATCTGCCCGACAGCGAAAAGGTCCGCGTCCTCATGGCGCAGGCGCTCTTCGGCAATCCCGACATCCTTCTGCTCGATGAGCCCACGAACCACCTGGACGTCGACTCGATCCTCTGGCTCGAGGAGTTCCTGCTCGAATTCCCGAACACCGTTGTGGTGGTCTCGCACGACCGGCACTTCCTCGACAAGGTGTGCACCCACATCGCCGACATCGATTTCGGCAAGGTGACCCTCTATTCGGGCAATTACACGTTTTGGTGCGAGACGAGCCAGATGGCGCTCGCCCAGCGCGCGGCCTCCAACAAAAAGAAGGCCGAGCAGATCGAGGAGCTCAAGACGTTCATTGCCCGGTTCAGCGCCAACGCCTCCAAGTCGAGACAGGCGTCCTCTCGCAAGAAGCTGCTCGACAAGATCACGCTGGACGACATCCGACCGTCTTCCCGCAAGTACCCCTTCATTCAGTTCAAGGCAGAACGCGTTCTCGGCAAGGATGTCCTGAGAGTTGAGGGGCTCCGTAAGACCAGCGGCGATGAGATGCTGTTCGATGGCGTGAGCTTCACCATCGGCCGCGGCGACCGGGTCGCGCTCGTCGGTGATGAGCGGATGATCACGGCCCTCCTCGACGTCATCGCGGGAGAATCCAAGCCTGACGCTGGCACCGTTACCTGGGGCCTTTCGACGCGGGTTGCCTACTTTCCGAAAGACAACAACACCTACTTCGCGAGCGACAAGAGCGTCCTCGAGTGGCTGCGTCAGTACGCCCCTGACACCCGAGATGAACCGTTCATCCGTTCATTTCTGGGCCGCATGCTCTTCTCCGCAGACGAGGTCCACAAGAAGGTCGAGGTCCTCTCGGGAGGCGAACGGGTCCGTTGCATGCTCTCGCGGCTCATGCTGAACGAGCCGAACACCCTCGTCCTCAACCAGCCCACCAACCACCTCGATCTCGAATCCATCACCGCGCTCAACAACGGCCTCTTGAAGAGCGAGGCCTCGATGATCTTCTCCTGCCACGACGTGCAGTTCGTGGAGTCGCTGGCCAACCGTGTCATCGAGCTTTCGAGCAACGCCTTCTACGACCTCCGCATGAGCTACGCAGACGATCTCGGTGACGGCGAGAGACTCGTCCGTGTCGGCCGAGCCGCGGCCTGACGCTGGGTGCCTTCGGTCGAAACCTTCCTCGCTGCTCGCACCGAACACGGCTGGAATCGTGGTGGACGAAATCGTGGCGTACTTAATGCCTCCTACCGGGACAGGACGTGCTAGGCTCCGCCCTGTCCTCTCCTCATCGTCTTCCATTCCCGCCCAGACGCAGAGCCTCAGGGTCGATCGTCGGGGTAGTCAAGGCAGCCGAAGCGCTCAGGACTAAACGGAAGGAAACGAACTATGGCTCGCGTTACGGTCGAAGACTGCTTGCAAGCGGTCGGTAGTCAGTTTGCATTGGTGGTTCTTGCTGCCCAGCGTGCTCGTGATTTGGCCAAAGGGGCACGTCCCTTGGTCACCTGCGATAACAAAGCCGGGGTCACGGCCCTGCGCGAAATCGCGGCGGGCAAGGTGACCTTCAACGAATCCGTGGACCAGGCCCTGTTGGAGCACGTCGCCAGCACCAAGGTGCTCGATGGCCTTCGCAAGCGCCGCCGGGTCGACCATACCGTGGCCATCAGCCTGCAGGGCGAGAGGGCCGTCGGCGCAAAGAAGTGAGAATCGTGAGAGACCGCGACGCTAGGACGGCACTCGAAGCGCTAACCGGCCATCGAGTGCTGGGCGGCTTGCATTGTCACCAGGCTGCTTAGGAACAGGACCAGAAACAAGGACAAGAAACAAGGAACCGCACATGGGTAAGAGACTGTACATTGGCAATTTGTCGTATTCCATCACCGAGGCCGATCTGAAGGATGCCTTCATGGCCGAGGGTCACGAAGTCACCGAGGTGAAGATGGTCATGGACCGCGAAACCGGACGACCGCGGGGATTCGCTTTCGTCGAGATGGCCACCGATGCCGGCGCTGCGCACGCGATTGAAAGCCTGAACGGCCGCGACCTGCAGGGCCGCGCCATCTCTGTCAGCGAGGCGCGTGAGCGCACCGGCGGCGGTGGTGGTGGTGGATACCGTGGAGGTGGCGGCGGCGGGCGCGGCGGCGGACGCTGGTAGCACCCGACAGGAACGAGTCGAGACCGAGCCTCCGCGCCTGACGGAGGCTCCGGTCGACTCTGGTTGCTTGGTGAACCGTTGCGCCTCATCGAGCCCACTCCGTGCCATCTCATGAACGCGCATGGCTGCGGCCATCTCTTCGTGGCACCCTTGGCAGGCTATGCAGGACTCATTCGATACGACCGAGAGTGGTGCCAGGTTCTTCGATGGAAGCGGGCGTGACCTCGGGTGGGCAACCGCGGTATCGAAGCGAAGTCCTTTGCTCGGCAACCTGACCGTTCTCGACGTGACCACCGCCGACCCCACGCTGGCGGCCTCGCTGGTGCACCTCGATCGAAAGCGGCTTTCGGTCAGGAGTGGTGATTCCTTGGGAACGTCCTACGTCTTTACCTGGGCATCGGGGTACACCAACGGCCTTCAGATCCGCATTCAGGGCGTGCTCGCTCACAAGTAGTGGCGTGGCCCAAACGGGCGAATGTGCGGGTCGCCCATGGTGCGTTGGGGTAGAAGGTAGCGAAATGCCAGCGCCAGGCCCAGGATGTTGAGTTTGAGTTCCATCTTAAGAAGAGGGCGCCCCCCCGCATCTCGACGGCAGACTGTGGCCACCGATGGGTCAGAAGAGATCGGGGCTTTGTCGAGGAATGCATCCGAACTACCGGCGCCGATCGCGGACGAAGCCGACGATGAGGGATCCCTGCCTGTCGATCCGGTCCGGCTCTACTTGCGCCACATGCAGGTGGTGCCGCTTTTGACCCGGGAGGGCGAGGTCGCGTTGGCCAAGCGCATCGAGGGCGGCCACCGGCTGATGTGGCAGGCTGTTTTGAAGACGAAGGTTGCGCACGAGTCGCTCGGAATTCTGTGCGAGCGTGTGCGGCGACAAGAGGCGTCTCCTGCCGAGGTGTTCGGGGCATTCAAAGAAGACGACGAGCAACCATCGCGGCTCGCTCGGTCGAGCTCGGGAGGCAGCAGAGACGAGGCGATCAAACGTGTACGCCAACTGCACGGCAAGCTGCGAAAGTGCTCGGGCGAATACTGCAAAGGGGGACGAGATCGTGCGCGCGCGGGGGGCGATGGCATCCGGAATGAAATTGTCGACATGTTGCTGGCCATGCGCGTTCGTTCCCAATACCTAGACAACATCGTCACGAATCTCAAAGACCTGCTCTCCTCTTGTGATGTCGGACGGCAAGGTGGAATGGGCGGAGGGGAGCGCGGCGGTCGGGCATCCCACACGGCGGCGCGACGTGCGCTGGCGGTGGCCGGCATCGGCAGGCAAGCATTGCGGACGACCGTCGCGCAGATCAGGATCGGCGAGCGGCAGGCGACTCGGGCGAAGGAGGAGATGGTTCGGGCCAATCTCCGGCTGGTCGTGGCCATTGCGAATCGACACTCGCGCGGTGGCCTCGATTTTCTCGACTTGGTTCAAGAGGGGAACATCGGGCTCATGAGGGCCGTCGACAAATTCGACTACCGGCTGGGTTACAAGTTCGCCACGTACGCCAGCTGGTGGATTCGGCAGTCTATCGAACGCGCGCTCAGCGATCAGTCGCGCACGATAAGAATTCCTGTTCACGCGAACGAAATGATGAACAAGGTCAGATACCTGCGGGCTCAGCTGCAGCGAAGGCTTCGGCGCGAAGCCAGCACGGACGAGCTCGCTGGCGAGATGGGCGTGCCCGCCGAGAAGCTCGACCAGTTGATCGGCATTTATAGAGTGCCGGTTTCCCTGGAAACCCCGCTGGGCGCCGAGGGCGATCGGCGGGTCGGGGATCTCATCGAGGACGACAAGGCTGTCCCGGCGCTCGATGTGGTGCTGGCGGATGAGACGGTGACCGAAACGCATCGGCTTCTGTCCACACTGACCCCTCGTGAGGAGAAGGTGCTGCGCATGCGTTTTGGCATCCAGGAAAGGGACGAGCACACCCTCGAGCAGGTGGGCAATACCTTCGGCCTTACGCGTGAGCGGATCCGTCAGATTGAAGCTGGGGCGCTGGCAAAGCTTCAGCGTTCATTGCGCCGTTCGTGATGCCTGGCGCAACCCTGCCCTCGAATAGTTCTGGCTTTCCTCTGGATCACTGGCATGCATGATGCGGCAATCGCCTTCCTGATTCGGAAGGTTTCGCCAAAGGAAAAGGTTATGCAAAAAGGTACAGTGAAGTTTTTCAACGTCGCCAAGGGTTTTGGTTTCATCACGCCTGATGGGGGAGGCAAGGACATCTTCGTTCACGCCAACGACACCAATGGCGCCATTCTGAATGAAGGTACGAAGGTCGAATTCGATGTGGTCCAGGGAAAGAAAGGGCCCCAGGCCAGCGGCGTGAAGGTCGTCTAGTTCCCGCGGAGGAGGCTGGGGCCTCCTCACGCAAGGCCAACCGGGTACCGATGGCCTTCGGCTCGAAGCCGATCTGAGTACTGCCAGGGGCTGCGTGACTGGCCCCGCTTATCTGCTTGCCTCGCCGGCCATAACCACGCACGGCAAGAAGGCTTCGTTACGCCAAAAGATCCGCATGAGCCGTCGGACCTCCCTCCATAAGGTGGCTGTACCTACGGGTCGGCCCTAGCCCAGTCAAGGAGACCCCCCGGCTTTGCCGGGGAGGCAACCACAGTTTGA
>CAZHUY010000073.1:0-27114 GCA_964535465.1 uncultured Myxococcales bacterium | reverse complement strand
GCGCCAGGTTGGGCACCGTCACCTTGATGGTGATCTGGGCCGCGCCCTGCAAGGCACCGTCGTCAGCCGACAGCTCGAGGACGTAGATCCCGGCGGTGCTGAAGGTTGCGGTGGTGGCAACCACCTGGGCGTTGGCGAAGCTCACCTCGGCCGGGCCACTGACCATGCGCCAGGTCGTGGTGAGCGTTCCGGAAGACGGCAGGCCATCGTCATCCACCGCCCCTGCGATGGATGCCGTGCCGGTGGACAGACTGACCTGGGCCGGCCCCGTGGCCAGCACCTTCGGCGCTTGATTGGCCACCGCAGGGGTGACCCGGTAAATCACGTTGGCCGCCGAGATCCACTCGGTATCGGAAGCCCACAGCGCCAGCTCGTACTCGCCGGGCAAGGGGAATGTGACCGTGGTCTTCGCATCGGTGACGTCAGCGAAGGTCACGGCAGCGGGACCGCGCATCTGCTTCCACTCCAAGGTGAGCGGAGCGCCGGTGGGCAGGCCATCGTCGCTGACCTGGCCGGCCAGGGTGATGGGTCCGTCGATCAGGCTGACGGTACGGTTCAGCCCCGCGCTCACGGTGGGCGCCATGTTGGCAACGCCTGCCGGGCGCAGGGTGATCGAGGTTTGCGTGGATGTGGTAAGGATGGAATCCGTGGCGGTCAGCTTGATGACGAAGACGCCGGGGACCGCCGGCAGCGTGACCGTGGTGCTCGCCGCATTGGGTGTGCCGAACACGACCCCTTGCGGTCCGCTGACCTGGCTCCAGGTCAGGGCCAAGGTGGCGCCGGTCGGGCGGCCGTCGTCGCTGACCGCGCCGTTCAGGGTGGCCACCCGCGTGGGCAGGGTCATCTCGAAGGGAGCCGGTACCCCGACCTGGGGCGGTTGGTTGACGGCAGGAGCCGGGCTGACAGTGACCAGAACATCCGACGCAGCCGAAAGCTGGCCGTCGGTTCCGGTCAACCGCAACAGATAGGTTCCCACCGTGGTCAAAAGCGCCAGGGTCGCGGGCGCGTGCACATCCTGGAAGACGACGTCGGCCGGGCCGCTCACCTTGCTCCAAGTGACCTGCAGGGTCGAACCCGCGGGATTGCCGTCATCGCTCGCCGTTCCTTCCAGGCCGACGATGGTCGAAGGGAGGCTGACGGCGCGGTTGCTGCCGGCATAGACCAGCGGGGGTCGGTTGGTCGAGCCCTCCTCGCCCACGGCCACCGCCACTTCTCCACTGGCCGACAGCTCGGTGTCACTGCCGGTGAGGCGCAGGACATAGGTGCCGGTCACGCTGAAGGTCGCGCTGGTTTGGCCAGCGTCGGGGTTGGCGAAGGTGACGATGCCGGGGCCGCTGACCTTCGTCCACGTGCAGGTCAGGGTCTTGCCAGCGGGCAGGCCGTCGTCCGTGCAGCTGCCGGCAAGCGCGGCCGTGCCGTCGAGGGCTATGGCCTGGTTTTCTCCGGCCGCAACGATGGGCGCCAGGTTGGCGGCGGGGCCACCGTTGGCCAGCACGGTCACGTCGGCGGTCGAGTCGAAGGTGCCGTCGGAGGCCACCAGCCGCAAGACGTACAGACCGGCCGCCGAGAGCGTCACCGTGGTACTGGCCTGGCTCGGATCCGCGAAGGTCGCGGTCCCGGGACCGCTGACCTTGGTCCAATTGATGGTCAGGGTCGAACCTTCCGGGATGCCGTCGTCGGTCGCGGTGGCGGTCAGTTGGATGGGGGCCGGGAGACTCCCGGACACCGGCGTGGTGGCCTGCACCACCGGCGGCCGGTTGGCCGCCAGCACCTCGAGCTGAACATCATCGCTCGCCTGCAAGTCGGAATCTCCCGCGGTCAGGCGCATGACGTAGGTGCCGGGCTGGCTCACGGTCAGCTCGGTGGCTTCGGCGTTCGGCGTCTTGAAGGTCACGTCGCCCGGGCCGCTGACCTTGGACCACGTCATGGCGAGCGGACCACTGTTGACGTGGCCGTCGTCACAGGCACTCCCCGTCAACTTGATGGGGTTGGGCAAGGTGGTGGCGCGATCCAAGCCCACGCTCACCTCGGGCGGCTGGTTGGCCGGCGCGCTCAGCTCGTAGTCGGAGGTGGCGATCTGCAGATCGTGGAGCATGGGCGACTGGCCCTTGGTCGAGCGCTTGAAGGCGACCGAGACCTTGAGATAGCGCCCATTGGGCACACTGAAGGCGGCACCGTTGGTCACCGCTACCGGGGTGCCGAAGGTGGTGCCGTTGGTGCCGCTCGCCACCGTGACCTTCAGCGAGGAATCGCCGCAGATGTGGGCGTTCCATTGCAGCTTGCCCCAGGTGGCATCGTCGCGTTGGCTGTCCCAAACGAACGACCAGGTACCGCTGGTCGGAGCACCCAGCAGCGTGCTGCCGGTCATGTCGGAATAGTTGTAGGGGTTCCCTTCAAGGTAGCGAGAGGTGAAATCAATCCCGCCAATGCGGGTCACGCCGTCGGAACCTAGGTTTCCTTTGGTCGGATCGATGCGAACCACGGTCCCACTGTAGTAGTTGGTAGCCCAAATCTTGCCCAACCCATCCACCGCGACCCCGGTAGGTCCTGAGCCGACAGAGATGGTGCCCACCAGTCTTCCGTCGGGCAAGAGGTGACCGACGGTGGAATCGTAGAGCGAGTTGGCCACCCAGACGTGCCCGTTTCGATCCACCACGCATCCCTGGGCGTAGTAGCCACCGTGCTGGTAGGAGGCGATCAGTTGCCCCGCAGGAGACCACTTGCGGATGGTATTTCCGGTGTGCGACGTCTCCCATATGTTGCCGTCCGGAGCTAGGCACAGACCATAACTGTCGTGCCCCCAGCCCTTCCAGTTGACTCCGTTGTTGCCGTTGAGCGGCCTGGCGGTGTCCCAGCGTAGGAGGTTGCGCGCAGACCAGATTATGCCGTTCTTGTCGATGAGGCCGCCGTAGCCGCCATAGCCCACAGGCCCCTCGGTGCGCTTGATGACGCCCGTGACGCCGTCGAGGAGGTTGAACACGCGCGACCCGGTGCCACTGACCCAGACGTCATTGTTGGCGTCGACCGAAACGTGCCGGGTTCCGCCGGAGCTCACCCGCACGTAATTCAGAATGCATTCGTCTTGCGCCGTGGAGACACCGCCATTGGTGTCAGCACCGCCCGCGTTGGTCCACGCCCTTTTGTCGCCGTACCCAGTCGAGGTATCGATGACGCCGTTGCCGTTGCGATCGATGCACTGACCGTTCTCGATGAGACCGATACGCAGAACGCTGTTTCCCGCACGGTTGGTGGCCCACACGTTGCCGTTCTTGTCGACCGTGGTGCGCGACGGATCCTTCGCTTGCCCACTTGGAGATGACCAGTACTCGCCCAAGATGGCGCCGGTCTTGGCGTCGAACTTGACGATGGTGCCCTTGGTCGACACGGCGATCCAGACGAAGTTGAACGGCTTGGTTTCGTTGTCGAGGCGGAGGGCATTCCCATCGCGCACCACATTGACCAGCGACTCACCCGGCGTGGGCTCTCCGCCCGGCACGGTGGTGCCGCTGCCGGTCCTCGGTGAAACCACCACCTGCATCTGGTCCGAGGCGGTGAGCTGCGAGTCATTGCCCGTGAGCCGCAGCACGTAGGTCCCCGGGATGTCGAAGATGACGTCGGTCTCGGGCGACGCGGGATCGACGAAGATGGCGGTACCGGGACCGCTCACCTGGACCCACGACGAGGTCAAGGTGCCCCCTTCGGGCAAACCATCGTCGGTCACCGAGCCCACGACGTGCGCCCAAGCGGGCAAGGTCACCGTGAGATCCGGCCCGGCTTCGACCACCGGGGGCTGATTGCTGCGCAGGATGGTGATGGGGGCGAAGGCCGACAGGGGACCGTAGGCGCCGCCCATGGCATCGATCCACGCCACCTGCCCAGAGACGACGAACGATCCCGGCGCCAGCGTGCTCGGCACCGTCCAGGTCAGCGGAAACTGCAGCGTGGCGCCGGGCGCGACTGGAGCAGAGCCCACCGGCTGAGAGGTGGTGGTGCCATCAGGCCAGAGCACCGTCAACTGGGCGGCCGTGGCAACGGCGTGACCGCTGTTGGTGAGCACAGCCTCGAAGTGCAGGCTCTCGCCGGCGCGCGCCTCCGACGGTCCCTGAAGTGCCAGCGGCACGATGGGGAGGATGAGCGAGTTGCCGGTACGATCGGACAGGACGCCGAAGGGTGCCTGGGACTCGTTCTGCCAACTCAGGTCGAAGGGGATGGCAAAGAGACTGCCGTCGCCAGCCACCAGGCGGCCCAGGTAAACGCTCTCGATCTCGCTGGGGCCGCGCACGCCTATGGGCGGCGACGCGCTCTGCAAGGTGACGACCGTGGAAGCACCCGGCTCGAGCGCGAACGGCTCGGAGGCAGCCCCGCTGACCGGCAGCACGATGCGGCCGTTCACGGCACGGCAGCCACCCAGGTTGGTGACGTTGAAGGTGACGGGGAAGACCTGGCCGGGCAGAACCGGGACCAGTTGGGCCACGCTGACGCTGAGAATGGGCAGTGAGGCACAGGAGGTGGTGGCGGCTTCAACCGCGCCGTAGGACTGCCCCATGGCATCCTGCCAGCTCACCTGCACGGCGGCCGAATACCCCCGCTGCGCGAAGGCGTTCAGGCGAGCCAGGTAATCGCCCGCGCTCTCCTCGACGGCGCGCGGCGGGACGGCCGGCAGCGTCCAAGAGATGGTGTTCACCGCTCCCATGCCGGGATCGATGGCGGCGAAGTCCAGGGTGTGCATGCTGCCGTCGGGAAGCGTGACCACCGCGCTCACGGCGTTGGCAGGGGCCGAGCCGATGTTGGTCACGGTCACGGTGTACGGCACGGCCATGCCCGCCTCCACCTGAGCCGGCGCGGAGATCTTGGCCGTCAGCCGAGGCAGCACGATCCGGCTGTCGGAGAAGGCGTCGAGCACGGCCGGGGATCCACCCGTCGTGTCGGCATAGCGGACGCGGACAGCCGCTTGCACGCGACGACCATCGGCCAAGGCAAGCCGGGCGGCATACTCGGCGCTGGATTCGCCTTCGAGCCGGACCGGCACCACGGGCGGGCTGATCGCAAAGGTTTCCGTGATGGAGGAACCGGCCACCATGTTGCCCAGCGAGCGCGAGAAGGAAGCCGGGCTCGCGCCTTGGATGGTCTCATCGACGGTCACGGCGTTGGCTGTGCCCAACGAGGGATTCGAGATCACGGTCTGGACGGAAAGCTCTTGTCCCGGCAAGACCGTGGCCGGCTGTATCTGCGTCACGGTCAGGCTCGGGCGCGGTGCCAGGACCGCGCCGCTCTCGACCACCGCCACCACCGTGCCCCATCCTGGCTTGCCCGGCGAAAAGCCCGGTTGGTCGTCGACGCGCACGATGGCCAGGGCCGCGATGTTGCCGAAGATGTCGTTCTGGACCTTGGTGATCGAATTGGGCACGATCACCTGGATGAAATTCGGCAGCGGCGAGGGAGGGAAGCTTTGCCCGGGTTTCGACACCCAACATCCCGGCTGCAGCGCCGGCGCTCCACCGACGCGGGCGGCCGCTTGGCACAGAACCGGGGCAGCCATCTCGCCGGCATAGCCCTTGAAATCCGCGTGCGCATCGTAATCCCCGCCCGTCACCTGGGCGGCCCAGGAGTGACCCCAGAAATTCACCCAATCTCCGATGGCCGGAGGGTTGGCGTTGCCACCCCAGATGGCAAAACCGCTGGCGGCGTAGCGCCATCGCTGTCCCTGATCCTCCGAGGGTGCAAGGCAACCGTCCCCGGCGTAGTTGGCCGTGACAGCCGACGAACCCGTCGAGCTTGCCGGTAACCCGGCGAACGAGGCCACGGCCAAACCGGCGCTGTTGGTCTGGGCGCTCAACGTCTGCCCGAACGCGCTGAAGCTCACGGTGCGAGCGACGAGCGGAGTGCCTCGGTCATCGACCAGCGTGGCCTCGAGCAGGTTCGCCCCGCCAAGCTCCCAAAAGGACGTCCCAACCAGCCGCAGCCGCGTGCCCACCTGTCGCACGCTCAGAGTCCCCGAACCGCTGGCGGCCGAGAATTCTGTGTCTCCCGCAAATGACAGATCGACGGGGTACTCGCCGGGCGCAAGCGGGCTGCCCACCGCTATCGTCGCGATGCCGTCGGGGTCGGTATCCCCGGCCCAATTGAAGCTCGCGGTGCCCATCTGGACCGTTCGCCCCGCGACGGCGGCGCCCTCTTCGCTGGTCAGTGACGCCATGAGCGTCACATTGTCTGAACAGCGCATCTCCGCCGGCCCCAGATAGGCCAGGTGCGTCCCCAGCGGTCCGACCAGGGGACAGGTCCTCTCGGCCGGCACCGATTCAGAAGGCTCCGACAATGCGGACGTCGTGGATTCGGATCTCGGCGGTGCCTGCTCAGGCGCCCCATCGCAGCCGGAAAACACAAGAACGGCCATCACGGCCAAAGGAAGAACGTGTCCGCACGAACTGCGGTCTATCGCGTCCAACTCCCTTCGCGCATCAGACCGACCAATAGTTCCCAAATCGAACTCCTGCTTCGTCATGGGGCCTCCGAAGAAAGATCAACGTCCCGGACTTCCCCCCCAGAGAGCTCGCCACCCGACCTGCAACGGGAACGAAGGCTAGACCCATTCCGATCTGTGACACAACAGGTTTCTCTGTCGAGCCACCTAAACTGCCGGTCTCATTGAACAACTATTTGACTGCGGGACCCCGCGCGAAGCCCGCGCGCCTGTGCCCGCGCAAGCACATAGGCCGGGTGCAAACACGTGGGCTCAGAGGCCCAGAAGGGCATTGAGCACGCCCGTGTAGGCGGGCTTCTTCTTGAAATTGTCGTCCCACAAATCTCCGAGCGGTTTGGTCGAACCGCTGCAGCCCAGCGGGGAATAGCTGTTGAGCCAGGAGTATTTGTCGGTGATGCCCCAGAAGGTGACGGCCTTGCAGAGCGGCTCACCCATGCAAGCGGCCACCAGATCGTGGTACATCGTGACCTGCTCGGCCTCGGTCATGCCCGTGCAGCGATGGACGTCCATCTCGCTGAAAACGACCTCCAGGCCCAGGTCCACGAGTCGTTTGATGTTGGCCTGCAGCTCACTCATGGTGAAGGCGTCGTTGGGTTTTCCGTAGTGCATCTGCATGCCAACACCGTCGATGGGCACGCCGCGCTCCTTGAGACCTTTGAGCAGCTCGTAGACGAAGTCCGATTTCGCGTTCATGCCCTCGTCGTTGTAGTCGTTGTAGTAGAGCTTGACGGTGGGGTCGACTTCACGCGCGGTCTTGAAGGCTTCGTCGATGTACGTCTTTCCGAGGTACTTATAGAAAGGGCAATCTCGGTAGCTGGTTCCCTCGATGCTCACGGCCTCGTTCACCACGTCCCACACGGCGACCTTGCCCTTGTAGTGTTCCATGACGCTCTTGATGTGCGACACCATGGCGTCGCGCACGGCAGATTCGCTGTTCAGCGATTGCACCCACTGGGGCAGCTGGTTGTACCAGACCAGGGTGTGGCCTTTGACCTTCATGTTGTTGCTGGTGGCGAACTTCACGATCTGATCCGCCGCGCCCCAACTGAACTGACCCTTCTGCGGTTGAAGCTGGTCCCATTTCATCTCGTTTTCGCAGGTGACGTAGTTGAATTCCTTGGCCGCCGTGGCGTAGCCGCTTTCGTTGATGTGCTGCGATGACAAGGCGACGCCAATGAGGCGCTCGGAACAATCGGCCGCGGCTCGCAAGCTTGCGGCCGTGGTGCCGCAGGGCTTGCCTGATGTGCCACCAGTTCCTGAGGTGCCGCCGGTTCCCGAGGTGCCACCGCTTCCCGAGGTGCCACCAGTTCCCAAAGTGCCACCGCTTCCCGAGGTGCCGCCGCTTCCCGAGGTGCCACCGGTTCCCGAGGTGCCACCGGTTCTGGCTTCGCTGCTTGCAGTTTTGCCACCGAGGCTCCCTGTCACGCCGCCCGAAGCGGTCGCGCCGCCCAGGAACGTCCCGCCGCTCTCGCTCGTGCCTCCCGCACTGCTGGAGCCGCTGCTTCCGGCCTCGCTCGACACGGGATCTGCTGAGCTCTTTCCGCCGCCAGTTGGTGAACCACCGGAACTCTCGAGCGAGCTACTGGATCGGCTTCCCCCTTTTCCCGCAGCAGCGCTGGAAGTGCTGGCTCGGCTGCTGCTTTCGCTGGTTCCGCCTGCAGGCCCGCCCGCTCCACCGGTCTGAGTGCCCGAGGTCTCCTGCTGGGTGCAAGCGGCCGCGATCACGACAGAAGCCCAAACGCCCACGAGCAAATGATTGCAGCGCATACCGACCTCCTGCTCCGAAATTCAGGCGAGTGTATAGGAGCGCCGGGGAAAGACCAAGCTCCGGGCTAACCAGCCAGCAGCCCGTGGGAGAACACCTGAGGAACCCTGGAAACCAGGAGGCTACTTGGGCAGGCGCTCGGGATAGAGGTCCCAAATGGACACGCCACCCGAACCGGACGCCAGGAAGGCCTGGTTACCCTGCACCAAAAGCTTGGAACCGGACGAGCTCGAGCTGCTGGAGCTGCAGCCCGCGAGCAAGCGCGGCTGGGTCACGTTCGAGAGGTCGACGAAGCGCAATCCGTCGTAGGAAGCCAGCAGCGCGTAGTCTCCGGCGGCTGCGGCCGCGTTGGCCGACTGATCGAGCAGGCTCACCATCGTCGGCGAGGTGGGCGAGGCCAGGCTCACGATACTTGTGCCACTCGCGCCCGGCAGAACGACGACGGATCCCAGGAAGGCCGGACTCCCGCTCACGACGGTCTGGCTGGGTTCGAAGCTACCGATGACCAGCGGCCCGCTGGGATTGGCGACGTTCACCGTGAGGAACTCGATGAGGGCCGTGGCGTAGAGGAACGAATCCCGCACCCGGAAGTTCCCGGCGCGCGTCAGCCTGCTCTCGCTCGAGCAGGACCCAACCAGCGCCGGTGTCGCCGGCGCCGAGACGTCGATGGTGCACAACCCTGTTCCCCAGGTCCCACCCGCGTAGACACGCGAGCCGGCCACCGCGATACCGCCCTGGCCGGCCGATGCGGGCGGCATGGGGATGTTCGAGCTGGCGTCGGCCAAGCGCAGGCTACCGACCAGGGTCGGCGCGGCGGGGTTGGCGGCGTCGATGATCAGAAGCCCAGCGGTGGCGTCGAGGGCATAGACATACCGATCGTCGGTGGTGACCGCGACCAGGTCTCCCTGGCTGGGAAAGGTGCCGATCACGCCGGCCGAGAGAGAGCTGGTGACGTCGACAATCTTCAAACCACCGGTGCCATCGGCGACGAACAAGGTCTTCCCGCGCAAGGCAAGATCGAAGGCGTTGGTCGTCTTGACCAATCCCATTTGCGCGCAAGGCGCGGGTGGCGCGGCATCGGGGATCGGGCGCGGCGCACCCGCATCGGGGATCGGCAACGGCCCAGAGGAATCGGGGAAGGGCGACGGCGCAGGCGTAGCGGGTATGGCGGGCGCACCGCCCGAGGCACAGCCGCACTTCTGGTGACCGGCCGAACTGTCATCAACACAGCCCACGAAGGAATAGCCGACGGCTGTGCAAGCCGCCGAGCAATCGACATCCGTACACTTGCCGGTCTTGCTGCACCCGTGCAACGTGGAGCCGCTGCACACGACCGTGCTGCTGTCCACGTTGAGGCAAGCCGCGACCGCCGCCTGAAGCTGAACGTCGTCCAGAAGTTGAGCGCAGGTGAGGCGCGCAAAACACGCCTTGCTGTATTCCGGATCCGGCATGAGCTGCAAGATAGGCAGTGCCATCTGCCTGCACATCTGCAGCTCGGTCATCGTCATGGAGACGCCGGCGCACTGGCCATACATGGTGCAAAACGCGTCCACATCTCCCGGCGATACCGGACTGGAGCCAGCGGAGCCGCGTTTGAAAGCGCAGCTTGCGGGAAACTCCGCACCCGCCTCGTTGATGGTCATGTTCGACGTCATCTGGTCCGAGGACGCGGGGACCAGCGTGCCGTTCACGCTTCCCGTCGTTCCCTGCGGGTAGGAATAGGATGCATTCAGCGTGTCGCCCAGGACCGAACCATTGAGAGACGCGGTGCCACCATCGATGAGGTTGACCACGGTCTCTGAGATGTGGCCTACGGCATCTACCGTGATGTCCAGCATGATGGCCGTCTTGGTGCCGATGGTGCAGGTGCCGGTCCAACTCCCCGTCAGGTTCGGGACGTCCTTGCCTCCGCCGCAGGTCGCCGACACGAAGGCGAGCACCATGAGAAGCGAACCTTTCCCAGCAGACAACTTGATCATCCGGTTCTCCGAAAGAAGTTTGGGCCGAGTGTAACGCATATTTTGGTGTTCGCACCGGATCGCGCTGGTTTTTCGTCGCGCTTGCGCGTGCCACGGTCGGGCTTCATCCTGTGAAAGCAATCGATGGATGGGGGGGACCATGAGCGAGCCGCAACACGCGCGCCTCATCGAAGGGTCGCGGGACACTGGGTGCTTCGTCGCCGAGCTGGCCCAGATGAGTCGCGAGCGGCGCAGTTGGCGGCGACGCCTGGAATGGGTGCGAGACGCGGTTCAAGACGGAGCGGGTCGCAGCCCCGATCGCCTGGCCAGCCTGGCGGTGTTCCTGAAACTGGTGGCCACGGCGCGGGTGCCTGGCCAGGAGGACGGGGGACATTTCCGCCCCAATCACCATGCCGAACTGGCCCTCGCCATAGAATCGGCCCTGCTCTCGGCCGATGCCGATCACGAGCTGCGCCCACTCGTGCGCAGCATCCTGCGCTGGCTTCCCTCTCACGACGGCGACTTCCGGCGCGCGGAGCCGCTGACCCGCATCCGCGACCTGGCCCATCGCAACGACATCCCGCATGAGCTGAAGGACGAGATCAAGCGCACCCTGCAGAACAAGCTGCACCGCTCGGCCGGGCCCGAGGATCTGGCGACCTCGGCGCGTCTGCTCGAGCGCATCGTGGCCCCGGATGCCGGGCTGCCCGAGGACTTCGTGACCGAGTTCCGTCAGTTCCACGCCGAGCTGCAGACCTTCTTCAATGCCGGGGATGTCCGGCAGGATCTGCTGGCCATCGCCCCTGCGCTCGATTTGGACGGCGCCGATTGCCTGCGCCAGTTCCTGGCCATCCACGAGCAAGCTCTCGACTCCGCCCTGCGCATCGACAGGGAGCTGGGGCTAATCACCCTGCTGCGCACCCACCTCGGTCCCTCCTATACCAAGGCGGAGGCGGCTCACGCGCAACGCATGCGACAGGCCGATCTCAAGCTCGATGAACGTGGCTTCGTCTTGCTGTCGGAACGTGCCAACCGGCTGGAGCGCGACGAGGACGCGCCCGATCTCGCGGCCCTGGCCCTCACCATGGCGGAGGGCGCTCGCCAACTCGCCCTATCGGGGGCGCAGGAACGACCACTCCTCGTCATGGCCGAGGCGCTCGCCAGTCTGGCCCGCGCCTTCGACCCGCACGATCGGGATCTCGTGTTGCGCGCCCACGCGCGCTATGACGCCCTTCGCATCGTGCTGGGTCGCTACGCGGACGGCGTCCTGGCCTGCTACGCGCGCTGTGCACGCGAATTGGGCCCCCAATTGGGGATCCCGCGCGAGGCGACCGACCAGTTTGCCGAGGCAGAGGTGCGCGCCAGCCTGGCCTTTCAACTTTCCCGCCTGGTGGAGCAAGCGCTGCGCTTCACCTCCCACGCCTTGGCGCTCTCCCCCTGGCAGACCATCGTGCCGGGCACGGCCGAGGGACGACTGCAAGCGGGCCGACGGATCGACGACCTGGATTTCGGCCGACCTACCCTGGCGCTGGTGGACGAGCTCGACGGCGACGAGGACATCCCCCGCGCGCTTCGCGGCCTCTTCGTGCTGCACGAGCTGCCCTTCCTTTCCCACGTGGCCATTCGTGCGCGCGCCGCCGGCGTGCTGCTCGCGTCCGCGCGCGACCCGAGCGCACGCGCCGCTCTCTCTGAGCACGTGGGCCGACAGGTGCGGGCCGTGGTGGGCGCCGATCGTCTGCACCTGCAGGAGGCCTCGGGCGAGGAGACGAGCGCCTCCGTGTCGACGGCACGTGCCGTTTCAGTGACACTGTCGCGGCCCGCGGTTCGCGACATCCACGTGGCCACGCTGGAGACAGCGGGCGCGAAGGCCGCCGGCGCCCGGCGCCTGGTCGAGCTGTCCGGTCGGCTGGCTTTCAAGGCCCCGCAAGCGCGCTTCGTCCCCTTCGGGGCCATGGAGGATTGCCTGGAGCTGGCCGGCCACGGTCACGACGCCATCGAGGCATGGCAACGCCACGCGGGTGATGACGACGCTGCACGAGAGCGCATCATGGACATGGAATTGCCCGATGGGTTCGAGGTCCAGCTCAAAGCCGCGTTCTCCGACCAGCGATCGCTCGCGGTTCGTTCGAGCAGCAACGCCGAGGATCTGTCGGGCGCCGCGGGGGCGGGCCTGTTCCAGTCGGTCATCGGGGTCGCGCCGGCCGAGGTGCCGGTCGCGCTTCGCAAAGTGTGGGCCTCGTTGTTTGGTCGGCGAGCGCGGGCGGCTCGCAAGACCCGAGCCGACGATCCCACCTGGCGCATGGCGGTCCTGATCCAACCGGTCGTCCCCGCGGATCTGTCCTTCATCATGGTCACGCGCAGCCCGTTCGATGCGCGCGAGATCACCATCGAGCTGGCCTTCGGTCTCGGCGAGACGCTGGCCTCGGCGGTGAGCGAGGGCAGTCCCTTTCGCGTGCACGTGCAGCGCCAGGGCACCCAGGTGCGCCTGGCGGCCCATTCCAGCTATGTCGAGGCCAAGGTCATGCAGGACAACGGACGCGTGGAGCAGACCCTGGTGAATCCCGCCCAAATCCGGTTCGGCGAGGATCGCGCCTGGCGCGAGAGCGTGTTGATGCGGCTGCGCGAGGTGGCCCTGGGTCTGGAGGATGAGCTGGGCGGACCCCAAAACGTGGAGGGGGCGTGGGTGGGCGACGATCTGTGGTTGGTTCAATCGCGGCCCGCCCCATGAAGGACACCATGGGACACCTTGGCGCGTCGTCAACGATCACGCGCGACGTTGCGCCCGCGCGCCGCAACGAAGCACCGGATCTTGGCGAGGACAGTCGCAAGGTCGCCTTTGTCCTCGTCGCGGAGGCCCACCAGGGCTACCGTCACGAGGTAGGCGAGCGCGCTCACCGCACTGGCCGCAAACAGCCCCAACCAGCTCGACACACCGATCGTCCCTTTGATAGCCAAGCAGAGAACGATGGCCGGAACTGCCGGAACGGCGGTTGGCAACAGGACCTCACGCACCCAAGCCCGGGCTGGTGTGTGTGTCACTCGCCAACACACCGGCAACATCAGAGTCGTCTCGATGAACAGAACCGCCACGAGTGTCGCACCGGCCGAGCCCACTGCTCCAAACCCCAAGTAGGCGACGAACAACAGCGTAAGCAGCAGATTCGAGCTGTGCACTGCGATCTGCCGAATAGCGAGCGTCTTGACCTCACCGGCCGCAAATAGCGCAGCCTGCCCCATCGCATTCCACGACTCCAAGATGGGAGCGACCACGAGGATCGCCATGACCAAGGCAGCGCCTGGATAGCGGTCCCCCAAGTACAACGACATCAACTCACGGCTGAAGACAATCGCCGGAACCGCCACGGTGATGACGACCCATGCGTTGTATCGCGCCGTTCGCAAGTACGTCCGACACAGTCGCGCATAGTCGCCAGTGGCGTGAAGCGTGGCAAACACTGGTATGAAGGGACGACAGAGCGGTCCCACCAAGGCGGGGAACTGCCTCGGCGCAATCCCGCCAACGTTGAACGTTGCCACTTCCGTTGCCGAGGAGAAGCGGTTCAAGACGACCGGATCCATCGCGAGCTTGGCGGTCTGAGCGATCTGATTGATGAGACTCCAGCCGCCATAGCTCGTGATTTCTCGAGCCAGCGACCACCTGATCGACTGACGTCGGAAGCGCTGGGCCGGCAAGATGCGCATCGAGATGGGCGTCGCGATGGCGAGGTTCAGCAAATCGGCGGCGAAGGCTGCCACGGTGATCCACAAGACACGCGTGCTTACCCCAAACAGGAGAATGAACAAGAGAAGCAGCCGAAAGAGCTGACAACCCACATTGATCATGTCTTGAAGCACGAGCTGCTGACGGACGATGAACCCCGATCCGAAAGCCGCTGCCGGAAGCTGCAGTGCACCCGATACGACCATGAGAGAGAGCATCAAGCGAGCATCCCAGAGCTGGTTTGGCGAAATGACAATGAGACGGTCGATGTACCAGGCACACCCCAAGCCAACGGCAAGGAATGCGACGGCTCCAAGCATCAGAAGCGGAAACATGGTCGAGCAGACGCGCGTGACCTCGTCATCGTCACCACGAGCGTGGGCGACGGTGATGTAGCGACCGATTCCCCCGGTCAGCACCATGGAGAGCAAGGGCGCGAAGGCCATGAGCGCGCCAAGCAAGGGCACCAGGCTGTATTCCTCGGCGCTCACACGTTTCAAAAGGTACTGCTGCAGCCAAACGACGACGGACAGGTTCAGAAGCGTCGTTACGGCCGAGCTTACGGTATTGATCAGGATCAATCGCTTACTGATTTCAACGGGAGCCAATGCTGAACCTGCCAAATTGAGAGTTGCCTCGCCGAAACCGCTTGAGCGACTCGCTAGTCCTCATCGGTCGGCCATTGAACCTTGGTGGCGTCGAAATTGCCGGCGGCCACCCCAGCAAACGCCCTGGCGCGTGAGGCCGCCACGCGCTTCCAGGTGAATCGAGTGGAAGCGGCCTTGGCCGTGAGGCCCAATCGCTCGCGCAGCTGGGCGTCAGTTGCCAGTCGCAGCAGCGCTTCCGTTAGGGCGTCCAGATCCGTGGGCTCACGCACGAGCCCTTCGACGTCGTCCCTGACGATCCCGCCAGAACCGGCAGGGCTGACCAGGGAGGGGAGCCCAGCACCCAGAGCAATGTAGGTCACGAGTGGGCTGCCCTCCTCATGGCTTGGCAAGACGAACACGTGGCTTTCTCGATAGTGTCGAGTCAAGTCGTCATCCGTCCCCGCCACTTCGACATCCGGCTGACCTAGTACCGAGGAGAACCGCTTGGACGTCTCCGCATCGATCTTTCCGAGAATTCGAAGAATCGCCGGGGGCTTTGCTCGCTCCCAAACCGTCAACAAATCGGGAAGGCCCTTGCGCAAGGTATCGGTCCCAACGAAGAGAAATCGGGGTTTTGCGTCGACGAATTGGGGTTCTTCTGGAAAGGGGTAGAGGTCTGGAGCCCACCCGTAGCTGCAACGAATGAGTTTGCCTTCAGGCACCCCTAAGGAACGAAATGAGCGCTCGACGAACGGGCTACACACAAAGACGTAGTCGGCCGCTTCCAGCTCGTGCGCCTCGGCATCGATGGCTTGTTGAGTCAGATGCTTGGGCAACGGCAATCCGTAACGAGCGGACTGCACCGCGAGCACATCCCTCGCGTAGGACACGGCCGAATTGACCCGTTCCAGGATGATCTTGTGACCGCGAGCACGGAGGCGGTCGAAAAGTCCCGGACTCCAACCAGGGAATGCCCAGATCAACGCCGATGAATCCAGCTGGCGAAGAAATACTCGCTCGTTCCATAGCGCCAAGGCGTCGAGCGGAAGGTGCAGTCTGCAGGCCGCACTGAAGAGCAGCGGGGGCACGGTAAGCACCAACTCGGGAAGGCCTCGTACCGCAGCAGTGCCGTTTGAGGCCCAAAGCCTGCCTTTGAATTGACGTGGATCGAGATTGCGCAGGACATTGACGGCACACCCGCTGATTCCGAGCAGACTGGCGCCGACATTCGTCAATGTTCCGATCGATACTGGCGAGTCAGAGGTGCCCATTTTCAGATCCTCAAGTCCCTGGCGCAAACATCGAATGCGAAACGAAGGCCGCTTCCGCCTGTGGCGCCGCGTGGTGGTGGGCGCTCGACCAAGGCTCGCGTGCGTCCGCGCGACAGCAAAAGGTCAGACTCCGACGGGATGGTCGAGGATGTCTTGCCAGGTACATCGAAGTCCCTCCTCCAGCCCGACCAGCGGGGTCCAGTTCAGCGCCTCGCGTGCACGCCTCACGTCCAAGACGACACTCGGGGCGTCAAACGGACGCGATTGCCCGTAGTGAACCTGGAATGACCGCCCCGTGACCTCACGCAGTTTGTCCAGAAGCCCGTTGATGGACAGCCCCACACCAGCCCCGATATTCACGATTCGGTGCGCACCGTCGTACTCCGCAGCCAGACGAAAGGCTCGCGCGACATCCGAAACGTGAACGTAGTCCCGGACAACGGTGCCGTCGCCCCAGATCTCGATGGGAGCTCCCGAGTGAATCCGTCGCATGAAAACCGGGATGATCCCCTGAACCTTGTTCTGATGGCCAGAACCGTAGGGATTCGAGATCCGCAGACAGACGGAGCGAAGCCCGTGCAGCGACTGGAAGATGCCGCTGTACTTCTCGATCATGAGCTTGCCGACACCGTACGAGACAATCGGTTGCTCTCTGGCTTCCTCAGAGATGGGCAGCTGCTCGACTCTTCCGTAGACCGTTCCACCAGATGAAGCGAAGACGACTCGGTTGACCGACGCACGAACGCACGCCTCGAACAAGCGAATGCTCGCGCAGACGTTACTCTCGACGTCGAAGCACATGTTTCTGTCTGAGCTTGCAGGAACCGTCGTGCTAACCAGGTGAAACACCCAATCTGCACCGGCCACGGCTTCGGCAGTCGCTTCGTGATCCATGAAGTCGAGCGTCCGATACGACAGCCGCGGGTCGCGCCATCGCCTGAGATTCGTAAAGTCGCGAACCAGATCGCAGGCCGTCACGGTGTGGCCGGCAGACAGTAACTCGCCCACGACGTGACACCCCAAGAACCCGTTTGCGCCAAAGACGACACAACGTCGCGAACCGCTGCCTCGAGGAGGGAGCTGCTCTCTAAATGGTTCAGGGGCTTCTCGCGCTTCCAGCAAGGGACGGCATTCTTGCATGGCATGTACGTCAGGGCAAGGCGGTTCCGAGCGCCCAAGTTGCCCTCCAGGGACAATACGCAGGCAACGTGCAGAGGTCCCGCGGATTGGGCAGCTCGGGAGAGCCTCCGCCTCGGGGAAATCCCACGACCACCAACGCCAAGCCTTAGTAAGATAGGAAGCTTGCTGCTGTGACCGTAACCTCCCCGTCGAAGTTGGCGGCATTGTAGATGGAGACGTGCGAACCATTGACCCGGCTATAGAGCGTCTCGTACAGGTGAACCAGAGACAGGGTCGGGTTGGTCCTCACTGCACGCCACAGCTCGAAGGCGAAGCGGTCGGCGAGCCAGGTGCCATCCGCGAGCCTACGGTTGTGGGCCAGAGAGGTTTCATAGGGGTTGGCGGCAGCGAGCAAGAGGACGTTAGGAGCGGTCAGAGCCTCACCCAGCGCGCCGGCGTGGCAGCTTTCCACCGCCAGCAATACCTGACGGTAGCGACCGTCCATCGCGCGCAAGGCCGCGTTGAGCTCCGCCGGCTGAAGCAGCGTGCCGCTGCCTACCGAGAGGGCGTCAGCGGAGCCGACAAAGAAGCCCTTGCGACTGCCATGTCCAGCGAGGAAGACATAAATATTGTCCCCCTTTTGGGACGCGATCACCCGATCGAGCCGCGCGGAGGGCTTTCCCGCCAGGATGTTCAGCAAGTCGGTGGCGTCGATGTCCTTCAACCGGTAGTCCACCGCAGGAGCCGGAGCGTAGATATTCTCTCCGTCCGGTTCGTACTGGAGCACGCCAGGAGGGGAAGTCGCGTTGGCCAGGTCGTCTTCCATGACCAGGATGATGCGATCGTCCGGCACCCCGTTGGCTCGAAGAAGTTGGTATTGGGCCAGCACGTCGGCCTGGTGGCGGTAGTTTTCCCAGCCGCTGGACCCGGCGACTATGAGTGCCCACAAATCAGCGGGTTTGCCGGTGGGACCCGGTTCGTTCGCCGAGAAGGAAGCACGCAGTTCCAAGGACGCGCCTTGGCCCACGGCCCCGGTGTCATCCGGTCGGGCCTCTCCCGTGGTGTACACCGCGCGGGTGACAAAGGCACCGCCCTCCACCCGCCAATGGCCGTAATACGTGACCGTGGGGTCGGTGTGAAATTCCGCGTCGTAGGTTAGTGGCCCCGAGGCTCCGGAGATGTCCGGGAGCGTGCCCTCATGGATGGCGGCCAGAGCGGCGGCGATGCCTTGTCGGTTCCAGCCAACCGCCGTTCCGCGGCCATCGACCACTTCGATCAGGGCGTTTGCCAATTCTTCCCCGCCCATGCCGCCGGAGCGGGCGAGGCCGTAGGCGGCGAGGAGCAGGGCATCCCAGGCATTCGCTGCAAACGGGCCGGGGGCTGTGACAAAGCGGTTCATGGTGGCGGTGACGAAGTCGGCAGAGGGATCCGCTACCGGGACGACACCCTCGATATTGGCGGCCTCGTCGCCGAACCTCGCCACCTGCGAGGGCAGGAAGGCGCCGTCCGAGAAGATAACGCGCGTGGTGGGCGATGCCGTGCGGGACTGGTGCTCGATGCATGTGATGGTTTCGGGGGTAAGCACCGCTGCGAAGAGCACGTCGGGCTGGGACGCCAGCGCCGTGTCGACGATGGTCTCGCACGCCGTCCCGTCTCCCTCGAAGCGGGCCGTTCCCACAGGCGTAAGCCCCGCCTCCGTGGCCAGGAAGCCAAACCAGTTGAAGAAGGTTTGTCCATACACATCAGAGGCGGCCACCACGGCGGCGGTCCGGGCCCCGCCCTTCTGGGCCATGACGATCATCGCCTCCATTTGGGCGGTGTCCGCCTCCACAGTCCGCCAGATGTACTTCTTGCCCCCATAGGTGCGGAAGATGTCTTCCGAGGTGGCGACGGGAGAGATGAGAACCTTCTTGTTCCGCAGGAACCGCGGGGCCACCGAATCCATGGCTTCGGACGAGCCAGGACCGATGACCGCAAGGATTTCGGGATCGTTGAGCAAACGTTCCGCCGCCGGTTCGAGCCCCTCGGCGTCGGCTGTGTCGGCGAACACCAGCTCCAGTGCCTTGCCGGCGATCGGTCCCGCCGCGTTCACTTCCTCGGCGGCCCACGTGAGGATCGGGCGCCAGCCCAGATCTTCCCAGCCGGACAGGGGCATGAGCACGCCCACCTTCAGAACGCCACGGGAGGGCTCCGGATTGAAGCCCTCCGAATCACCCCCGCAACCGCCAGCCAGAGCCAGAGTCACCGCCAGCGCTGCCATCAGGCGCCACTCTCCTCTGTCTTGCCGCCGCGTCGCCGGTTGCTTCATGGTCTTGTCTTCGCCGTGTTGCTTTCGGGTCAGGGGGCATATTCCAGGTCAATGCCGTCGGTGGGGGGGACCAGCGCCGCCGAGGTGCAGCCGTATTGGCTCCCGACAGCCACGACCTCCAGGCGTTTCCTGTCATGGGAGATCATGGCCTCCAGCGGAGCGCCGGCGCTGTCCACCACCTGCCCGAGGACCGTGGCCGCAAAGCGAAAGGGGGTGCCCGTCAGATTCAGGTTCGCTTTTGCGGTGGAACCGTCACAAGATGCCGCCACCAACGGCGGTTCCCGAAGATCGTTGGCCAGGGTCGAGGTCACAAAAGGTTCCCGGGTGGGCACGAAGGCCTGCAGCCGGTAGCTCCCTCCGGAAGGCGCTGGGTGCAACCGCAAGGCGCGCACCAAGCGCGTGGACCGGGCGCCTCCTCCATCCACCCAAACCGAGTAGTTGTCCGTGAGGTTGTTGGCGTCCGCGGAGGTGTTGGGCAGGAGGAGATAGGTTTGGGGCTGCCCGGTCTCCATGGCTCGGCACTCCGACGGATAGGGTTTCAAAAAATCACCGCCGTAGTAGGCGGTATAGCGGCCGTCAGTGACGTACCCATACTGATACGAGAGCTCGGTGCAGTCGGCGTGGATGAAGATCTTGCGGGTGGGCAAGAACTGGAGAAGCTTCATCCAGGTGAGAAACCCGGCCGCGGCAGGCGTGGAGGTGCACGAGGAGAGATCGCTCCTGCAGGCTGCGAGGGTTTCCTCGATGCGGCTCAGGTCCGTCCTTCCGGTATTCTCCCAGGCCACGACTTCCGCGAGGGTCAATGGGGTCGCTGGAACAGTGTCCCCCGTGCCAGTCTCATCGATGCGCAGATCGAAGAACGGATCGGTGGAACCCGCGAGGTTGTAGCGGTCGGGGTGGGCCATCACGTCCGCCGCGCGATCCAGGGCCGACTGGTAGGCGGCGCGCGCCATCTGCCACAGGTAGTAGTTCTGGCGCAGTCGCTCGAAGCTGGCGCGCGAGTCTCGGGGGAGCCCGGTGGCTGTGGCGTAGTCGGCGAATGATCCCGTGTAAGCGCAGTGCAGATAGGCATCCTCGTCTCCGCAGGCCTCGGAGTGCACCATGTCGTAGAACTCCTCGACCCGTTGGGTGAAGGTCTCCAACGTGCCGTTCTGGAGAGAGACGCTGCCGTCCGTGCTGACGATCTGCACCGACATGTCCAGATCGCGAAAGGCATCATGGGTGCGCTGCCGCCAGGTTTTGTCGAAGACGGTGCAGCCGAGCACCTTGGCTTTGAGTCGGAGTTTGAACTCTTCGATGTCATCGGTGCTCGTGAAGCTCTTGTCGAAGGTGCCAATGAAGCGGCCGCCGGTGGTGATGTCGGAGAGGAAGCGGTTTCCACAGGTGGTCACGAAGCGGTCGTAGTCCTTGGTGTAGAGATCCGCGTACTGGCTCCGAAGTGTTCCGGTGAGCCCGTAATTGCAGCGGCTCATGGTGGCCTCCAGGTAGACGTGCGCGCTCTCCGTATAGCGGCGCTGGTACTCGCTCAACGAGAGACTGCCCGAGGCGGTGGCCACGATCACGTCGGCCGTGACCCCCAGGGAGCCGCGGATGGTCTTCACCACCTCGTCGATGCTGGAGAGCACTTCGAGACGAAAGCTCCACTGATTACGGCAGGTGCGCTCCAGATTGGCGGAGACCGGGTCCACGCACTGGGTGCCGGACAGGATATGGCGGCTGGTTTCGTGGTAGGCGGCTCCGAAGCTACCGGGGCCGCCGGGGAGATCGCCGAGAGCGATGCCCTTGCCGGCCGCAGCCAGCAACTCGTCCAAGGTGGGTGACTCCGCACTGTTGGGGGGCGCCGGGACCTCCCAGCTCAGGGCGGCGGCGAAGTACTCCGCCAGGGCGGGAGCCGCGTCCAAGGTCCGGACGGCTGCTGAGTGTCGAGCTGGCAGAGGCTCGGCGCCTCCATTTCTTGCTTCGGCAAAGGCCCGGGCGTAGACGGTGGCCGCGACGCGGGCAAACCCCGCCAGGAGCGGTGGCTCGGTCAGGGGCGCCTGGGGCAGCACGTCCACGTAGGTGGGGATCTGGAAAGCGCTGCGGAGTGCCGTCTCCGGTACGTTCCCCAGACGATCGGGCAGATCGAGGGCGAGCGTGGCGAAGGGAGTGATCAAGTGCCGGTGACGGGCCTGGGCCGCCAGGGTGAAGCCCTGGGCGGCCGGTTCGCCGGTCTCGGTGTCCACAGAGACGCCGGCCTCGACTTCAACCAGCAGAGCGGCGTCGTTGGCGACTGCTCCCGGTAGAACGAAGGTCCCATCCGTCCCGGTCCGGACAGACGGCTCCACCGGCTCGCAGATCCCATTGCGGTTGTGGTCGGCGCACACCCGGGCCGAGGCGACCAGCGCCCGCCCCGCTGTGTTCCGCTCCCGCGCCGGATCGTCGGTCCCCGGGGCACAAGCCATGAGCAAGGCTAGCAGCCCGTAGCGATAGTCTCCGTGTCGCCGTTCGGGCGCATTCTGGGCCGCCTGATGCTGATGGAACCCTGGGCGGGTTGCGGCCACCCGGTGGGTCGTCATCATCCCGGTTGCCCTAGAACCTCAAATCGCCGGGATTCTGCGGCGGGCGCGGGGTGCTCTCAGCCGCAGGGATCGGCACCAGCCACAAGGGCCCGGAGGGGTGCACGTCCACACACCTGCCCTCGTTCTCTGCGTTCACGGTGATCGTCACCGACTTGCGGCCCGCGCCCCAGGTCACCGCGTAAAGTGGCTGGTGGTCGTAGTCGAACTCGATGATGTAGAGGCGCTTGCCCGCATTCGGGTTGTCCTTGTAGCCAAGACAGGCGTCGTCGCGCAGAGCGCCCGTGGCGGCGTTGTAGTAAGCGCAGCGGGTAAAGGTGTCCGTCGTGGTCGTGGTGACGGTCTGCGATTCCAGGTAGGGCTGGGGCCAATTCTCCTCCCAGACGTCGAAGATGGGTTTCATGACGGTCTTGTTGGTGCAGTACTCGTAGATCTTATCGGTGATGACCTTGGTGGTCGTGAGCCACCTCGAGCTGCTGTCAACCGTCCGTTCCATCCAATTGTTGCAGTCCACCGTGGTGATTTCGTCGTAGCCAACCACGCCGCCCCACTTGTAAGCGAACTTGTTGGTGGTGGTCACATCGGCGGTGGTCGTCTTGGAATCCTCGAACTTCAGATCGACCCAGTACTGTCCATTGCTTCCCACCGCATCGCCCAACAGACGCACCACCTCGATCCACTCCTGGGGGCTGTCGATGCGGAGCAGGTGACCACCCGCGGCCTTGGCGTTGGCGTTGGCCACCTCCCAGGTCGCCGTCTCGGCGCCTATCCGGTAGTTGGAGCGGAGCGAGCCTTCGAACGTCACTTCATCGGCGAAGCGGAGCGGGATGTTCCCCAGGTCGAGATTGGCGATGGAGGTCACTCCGACGGGGAAGCAGTCCGCCGCCTTGCCCGCCAGGGCCTGCTTGAAGCGGGTGAGCTGCATGTCCGAGGTGCCCGTGCCGGAGGTGCCCGCGTCGTCACCGCTGTCGACACCGCCGTCGCCACCGCCGGAGACCGGCACGGCCTCGGGGTAGACCAACGTCTCGGTCCACAGATCCTGCCCTTGCACGAGGGAGATCTTGCCCACGTTGGGGTGAATGCGCAGGTGCTTGAAGATGGTGGTGGTCGTCGACTGGTCGGCGTTTTCCCACATTGAATAGTTGACGGTGGGGCTCGCGGCCGAGGGGCTGTTGTTGTTGGTGAGATCCAGATAGGTCTCCGGGTCGTTGGTGCTCATGTTCTCACACAGAATCCGGTACCGCTCGCTGGTACCGTCTTCTCGTTGGATGAGTGCCCAGTTGCCGTTCTTGCCGGTGGTCTTCTGCCAGTCGTAGCAGCTCAGGGGTGTGAGCTGGGCCGGAATCGGCAGCGCCGCCTCCATGCGGGACGGAGCGTAGATCTCCATCTTTCTCGCTTCGTTGAACAAGGGCATGGCGCAGGTGATGCCCTGCAGGCACTCGGCGTAACGGGCCGCCAGGATCTCCATGGCCCGGGTCGCGTACCCGCTGACGATGCCGGTGATGTCGGGCCGTACGGTTATCGTTTCGTCAGCGAAGGTATCGAAGTTGAAGATGGTGTACTCGTACAGGTAGTCCAGGTTGTGGGCGTAGATATCCGCTGCCTTCTTGTTCAGCTTCTTGTATTGGCGGTAGTAGGCCATCAGCTTGGACGCCTGGTTCAAACGCGCCTTCTTCGCGGCGTCCCGGGCCTCGCCCGCGATGGCGCTGTAGTCGGCGAAGCTGGCGGTGTACGCGCATTCCTGCCAGGCACGGTCCTTGTTCTTGCAGACCCCGTCCTTGGCCAGGACCACCTCGACGAACTGGTTGGCGTAGGTGAAGAACTTCTCGGGGTTGTCGATCAGGTAGCCATTGGCGCACCCGGTGCCCCCCTGGGTCACGTCGCTGCCCGCGGTGCCGCCGGTGGTCGCGTTGCACTTGGCATCGGGGGGCATGTCGAAGGCCGCACCGGTGGTAAAGACCTTGAACGAAGCATTGTACTTCCTGGCCATGGAGGCCACGTGGTCCGAGAAGGCTCCCTTGAGGGAGATGTTGATGGCGCCGTTGTTGTAGCGCCCCTTCACGTCCACGGCGATATCGCGCGCAGAGGACGCCGAGGTGGCATCGATGCGCATCAGCCCCACGTAGCGGCCACCTGCCTGGATGCCGGACAGATAGCGGTGACCGTAGATCTCGCTAAAGGCGTTGTAGTCGCACAGGTACTGGTAGCGGGCGTCGCCCAGGTGCTGTGCAGGGGTGTTGCATGCCGGGTAGTAGGTCGACGGGTCGGCACCGGCGTTGGCGAAGGCAAGACCGGTGATGTCGTAGTAGTAGGTCTTGGCCTCCACCGTGATGAGGGCGAAGACGGAATTGGCATGCTTCTCCACATCATTAATGTAGCTGCCGTAAGCGGTGCCCGAGATCATGTTCATGTTCAGATCGAGCTCGGCGTTGATGCTGAGTGCGTCCACTAGGTCGTCCACCTGGGAGATCACGTGGAAGTAGTAGTCGAAGGCGTTGTTGGACTGGATGTTCTTTTCGGTCGGGATGGCGGCCATGGCCATGGTGCCGGGGAGGATCTCCAGCGTCACCTCGTTGAGTCCCCTTCCGAACTGGAAGGCGTCGTTCATGGGCACACCCACGAACTGGCCCTCGCCGATGACGTCGTCACTGGCCGCGTTTTCCGGGGGGAAGAGAGCTGCTATGAGATCCAGATCCAGGGGCGCGGCGCTGCCGGCCTCGACGCTGGCATCGGAGCGAGAGCTGGAGCTGGAGCTGGAACAGGCGGCCAGTAAGAAGCCTCCGGCACAAAACATGGCAAACCACAGCGTTGTTGGTCTTGAATACATGGTCTTCCCCTGTTCGGTTGGAAATCGCTGATGTCTGGAAGTGTCTCGACAGAAGCGCGTGACCGAAGTTGACAGCCTCCCATCGGCACGAGGGTGCTCCGACTTGAGACGGTCGCCCCCCAAGCAGGGCCAGTTTCCGCCTACTTTGCGCGCTTTCGGGATGGGAGATGGCCTCTGGCCCTCCAAACGAACGTCGCACGGGCTGGCCCCCCGGTCCTGATGGGCTGGCGAGCGGCATCTCCTCAACCTAGAATTGGCCCAGTCCCTGCAGGCAGCTCACCATGGAACCAGAGGGCCGCATGCAAGCTTCAGTCATTACTACGTTTCTCATCTTGGCCGCCTTGTTGGACGGTGCCCCCGATGCCCCAGGCACATTCACCGATGATGGTGGGCCTGATGTCCTAAGCCTTGTCGAAGCCGATGGGGTCGAGGCCCAGCTCAAGACCGCGTTTTTCGACCAGCGATCGCCCGCGGTTCGCTCGAGCAGCAACGCCGAGGATCTGTCAGGCGCCGCGGGGGCGGGCCTGTTCGAATGGCTGGTTCAATCGCGGCCCCCCTCGTGAAGGACACCATGGCGACAACACCTATCATCCACGCCACCTTTCATCGCAACCTGTCTGGCGACGACGCCCTCTTGCGCCTGTTCCAGGCCAAGTTCGAGGCTGCGGGCTTGGGCGCCGAGATCTATCCCGGCGATCTGGCCGAAGCCCTGCACACCTGGCGGTTCGTACCAGGCTCGCCTTCGCGTCACATGGTCCACCTGCCCCGGCACTGGGACGTGTTCGCGCAAGACGATCGCCGGCACCTGCTGGACATGGCCCACGCCTTGGACGGGCGCGCGCGCGGCCTGGTGTTGCACGACGGCGGCGATTGGTTCACCCGCCGTGGCGAGCTGATGGCGGCGCTGGGTGAGCTGGATGAAGGCCTGAGCCAGTGCGGTGATCCCGTCATGCTCTTCGTGGAGTACGCCGCCGGTCTCGAGCTCGATCAGTTCGCCCAGCTCATCGAGGCGGCCGCGTCCTTGTCGCGCGTGAGCGCCTGCATCGACACGGGCCACGTCACGGTCTTCACCGCGCGCGCAGTCCTGCGCCGACTGGCGCCCGAGGTGAACACCGAAGACCCAGCAACCCTGGAGCGCATCCCCCCGGAACGCCTGATGTCGGCGGTCGAGACGGCCCAGGAGCAGGCCCGCGCCTCCCTGGTCGCGCTCGCCCGACGACTCGCGCGCCTTGCCAAACCCCTGCACGTGCACCTGCACGACGGGCATCTGTTTTCCCGCTGGAGCATCTTCCATGTCAGCGATCACGCGCCCATCGGGTGGGACGCCGCGAGCAGCGGCCACGGCCCGTCATTGCTCGGAGCCAAAGGAGTGGCTGATTTTCTGCGCGCCCTGCTGGTGGGCGACCAACTCGGTCGCACCTCCATCACCATCGAGGTTCACCCAGGTCGGGGTCAGGCGCGCCAGCCCCTCGGCCCCCACGCCCCCCTGTTCGCCCATTGGAGCGACCTGTCCCACGCCGAGATGACCCACGCCTGGATCGATCTCATGCTGGCTCAGCACCGCCTGGTGCGAGGGATCGCCGAGCGGATCGCGGGAGGCTCTCGCGCCGGGTGAGCGCTACCCCTCGTCGCTTGGCCCATTGGCGCGTGAAGGCCTTCTTCTCGGCCACCCGATCATCCTGCGTGGAGGTGAGCGCCTCGACGTTGGCGAAAGGCTCGGCTCGCTTTGCCAATCTGCCCCTATCTCCGTCAGGAAGCTGTCCGCGTCGGCCTCGGTGGTCTGCAGACCGAAGCTGTTCCTGAAACAGCTCCGAGCCCGCGATTCCCCAATCGCGCCATCCGATTACTGCACCTCGGTTCGCGCCTATGTGACCACCATGAAGGCCGTGGACCCGAGCGCTACCCCTCGTCGCTCTCGCCCGCGCCCAGCGCCTTCAGCTCCAGGCCGTCGATCTCCTTGAGCGACTTGCCGGCGATGCCTTGCAGATCGCCATAGAGGCCCACGGTGGCCTGCATGACGATGCCGATCTGCTGTTCGCGCTTGGCCCATTGGCGCGTGAAGGCCTTCTTCTCGGCCGCCAGATCATCCTGCATGGAGGTGAACGCCTCGACGATGGCTTGCACCCGCTGCGAGAAACGCGCGCCGGTCAGGTACTGGTAGACCATCTCCATCTTGCCCTGCTGGCCCTCGACCGACTTGCGGGCCGAAGCGATCTCGATGAGGGCATGGCGCAAAGCCGTGGCCAGCGGCACCGCCAGACGGGGCTGGGTCACCCACACGCCCTCGACCAGGCTGAAGCTCTCGACGTCCTTGGGCAGGGCCTGGCTGACGATGACGGCGATCTCGGCCTTGGCGGCGCGCTGGTCGGCGCGCAGCTTGGCCAGCCAACCATCGCTCCAGTTCTTGGTGCGCTTCAGCTCCCACAGCACGGAGCCGCACGCCTGGCCCATGGCGCCCATGACCTGGTGGACGACGTCGCCGCCGTGCTCGCCCTTGGGCACGGGCGTGATGCCATCCATGG
>CAZHUY010000072.1:0-27162 GCA_964535465.1 uncultured Myxococcales bacterium | reverse complement strand
CCAGTGGCGACAGATTTACAGTCTGTTCCCTTTGACCGCTCGGGAACCCCTCCGTCGTCTCGAAGCCGCACGTATCGGAAGACCGATCCGTGGGCATCGAATTGATTCCTGTGGTGACGGGCATAGCTGAAATGGCGGAGCTGGCGATGGGAATCGAACCCGCAACCTGCTGATTACAAATCAGCTGCTCTGCCATTGAGCTACGCCAGCACCGGGTTTTCATCGGATTTCTTGTGATTTCGCCTATTTAAGTGGTCTCTGCCTGGAGGTAGAGCTATCTTGCCCGCAGTCAGAGGGGCGAACGTATATTTCGGGAAGACAGGCGTGTCAAGCAGAATCCGTGCCCATCTTTCGACACGCTTTGCCATCAGCGGGAGGCATTGCCGGACTACAGCACCTGCCGACCCATCGTGTCAGCGTCCGTCGGAGGTGCGCGCTCCGGCAAATCGCCGCGGCGCGGTGGTAGCGGAGGCGGGGGTGGCTGGGCCGGCGCCTTGCCCTGCCCGTTGGGTCCGCCCGTGGTCGATTCCAGTTCAGACGCGGCCTTGGGGTCCAGCAGCTTGATCAGCTTGGCATAGGCGAGCTTGCTCTTGTCGGCCCACTCGGTGTTGACGCCCAGCCGTTCAATCATGAGGAGGTTCTCGCGTTGCCACCGCATTGACTTTTCGAGGAGGACACGGATCTTCCTGAACAGCTCCTCTTGATAGACCTCACGCGCCTCGCCCTGGAGCTCTGGCGGCACAGGCGCACGCATGAATGCGTCATACAGCTCCTCGTAAAGAGAGCCCACCTGGAATCCGGCCGCCGAGGCCCAGGCCGGATTTCCGTACTTGATGGTGTCGATGTAGGCGCGCTGCGCCTGCAGCAACAGGCGCGCCTTTTCGTCCAAATCCTTGTCCATCTGGGCTTCGGGCAGGCGCAACTCGACCGCACGAAAACGCTGATGGGAGATCTGCGCCAGGTGGTACTGGGAAAAGGCCAGGTAGAAGTCGGTCGCGAGGCGCTCTTCGTTCTCGATCTTGTGGCGATAGTTCAGCACGGCGCGGAATGTCTTGTCAGCCGTATCCAGGTCGCCCAGGTTGAACTGCGCAAACCCGCGTCGGGCGAGCGCCTCGATGCGATCGTCCGAGGTCAGATCGGAGCGCTCCAGAAGGCGCGCGAACACCTCGCCGGATGCCGGCCAGTTCTTCTGCTCTGCGTGGCACGCCCCAAGTTGGAAGAGAGCGTCCTTGGCATCGGCGTGCGTCGGGTATTTCTCGATGAGCGCCTTGAAGGCTTCGGCGGCAGCGGCCCAATCACTGGCGCCGATGTAGGCGAGCCCCAGATTGTAATGGGACGCCCGCGCATAGGCTGATTCGGGGAAGCTCTTGAGCAATTTGAGATAGACCTTCGCTGCCTCGTCGTAGCGCTTGTCCGAAAGCGCAGCACCGGCTCGCTCGAACAGCTCGGGCGCGTCGTAGGCATCAATTTGCACCCCCGCCGGTCCTTGCGTGGCATCGATGTGCATCGGCTCCATCTCCAGCTTTACCGTCGAGCCCTCGGGGCCAACGGCCGGGCCCGGGGGTTTGGCGGTGGCGCAGGCCCCAAGACCGACCGCACAGCCGGCGAATACGACGAGCTTCCACCAAGGATGCGTTTGGGCAGGGTTCATGATTTGATCGACAACTCTTGGCGCGCCTGGTTCCCGAGGCGAGAGGCAAAGGCAATGATAGTCTGCGCGGGACCACCATGCAGCCCAGACTCCTCATCTCCGCCGAGCAAATTGCCTCCCGGGTCGCCGCCCTAGGTGCCGAGATCCACGCCAAGCTCCCCGCGGGAACATTGACCGTCGTGGCGGTTCTGCGTGGGGCGTTCATCTTCGTCGCTGACTTGGTGCGGGCCATCCCGCGCGACGTTCGCTGCGACTTTCTTGGCGTACGCAGCTATGGCTCGGCCACCGAGACATCGGGGGTGGTGCAGATCACCAGCGACCTATCCCTGCCCGTCGAGGGGCAACACGTTCTTCTGGTCGAGGACATCGTGGACACCGGGCTCACCCTGCGCACCTTGCTCCACCTGCTGCAGGCACGGGGCCCCGCCAGCCTGAGCGTGTGCGCCTTGCTCAACAAGCCTGCGCGCCGTCGGGTGGAGGTTGCGGTCGACTTCGTTGGCTTCGACATCCCCGACCACTTCGTGGTGGGTTACGGCCTCGACGCAGCCCAGAAACACCGAGCCCTACCCTACGTCGGCGTCATCGACGGCTAAGACTTGTTGAGTACCGTGTCGAGCTGCCGGCGCAGACGATGGCAGCGCTGGAGGATTTCCAGGTACTGCGTCTGGAAGACTTTTATGTAGCGCTTCTCGCGGGCCTTCCTCACCAAGGCGGCGCGTACCTCGGTGAGCTGCGCGACCAAATCGGCCGGACTGGCGAAACGCGGGATCAGGGTGTGCAGTCGACTCTGATCCATCATCTTGATTTCGCCGGCGCGCCCCTCGCTGGGGGGAACGAAGAGCAAGGCGACCACCCCCGGAGAGGTGGCCTTGATGGTCTTGGCCACCATGGTTCCGGTCAAATCGGGCAAGGATTCCTTGGCCACCACCACCTGGGGTGGAGTCTGCGAGGCGATGTCCAGGGCCTCGCCACCGCTCAGGGCGTGTTGAAGGCGCCACCCATGTTCGTCAGGCAAGGACGTCTCCAGGGCCTCGACCAGATCGGATCGGTCATCGACGACCAGGAGATGAATGGTCCCCAGGCGGCTGGCTGAAGACGAAGCGTCGCCGTCGCGGGACAACAGCTTGTCCTCCAGCTCGGTGGCCCGACTGGACAGGTCCATCAGCTTGCGCACCAGATCGTCGTTCGCGTCGGCCAGATCGGACAGAAGCTGGTCGCGGCAGAGCGCGCTCTGCACGTCGCGCGCGGCCTTGCACACCCGTTCGCGCAGGGGAATGACGGAATGCTTGTTCTCCGGGATCACGTCGGCGGCACCGGCGCGAAAGGCGGAGGCCACGATGTCGAAGGAGGTGCGGCGGCTCATGGCGATGACCGCGGTGAGAGGCGAACGGTCGCGCACATAGTGGATGAAATCGATGGCCCCCTCCAGCGAGGGCGTATCGAGATCGCACAGCACCACGGAGAAGAAGCGATTGAGGACCTGATCGCGCGCCTGGGCCGACGAGGCCACCGCCGTGACCGAAAGGCCGGCCTCCAGCAACACGTTCTCGACCGCTTTCAGAACTCCGATTTCCGCGTCGAGGACGAGGACCTCCTGGGCCGAGGATGACTTGTCCTCCTGTAAACTCACGCCTATGAACGTAGGGTACGGGCGGGAAAAGGTCAAAAACTCAATCCCCTCCGGGGACGAGGGCGCGCCGGTCCGCGGGGCGTGATACTCTGGCTGGCAAGGCTTCTGACCGTCCGAGTCCAGTCCGCAACGAGGGAACGGCAACAAACATGGTGAGCGTACTCGACAAGGTGCTGCAAGCGGCCCGACAACTGGGCGCCTCCGACGTCCACCTGAAGGTGGGGCTGCCCCCCATCTTCCGGGTCAAGGGCGACCTGCGCACGGTGGCCAACGTCCCCCCCCTGACCAAGGAAGCGGTGGAGGAGTTCGGCCGGAGCATGATGAACCAGCGCCAACGCGAGCTGTTCGAGAAGAACTGGGACGTCGACCTGGCCTACTCGACAGCCGATGGATTTCGATACCGCGTGAATGTCTTGCAGCAGCGGGGCTGCATGGGCGTGGTCATGCGGCTGATCCCGCCCAACGTCCCCCCCTTCGAGCGCCTGAACCTGCCCCGCAAGGTGCTGGAGCTGGCGGACGAAGAGCGCGGACTGTTGCTGGTCACCGGCATCACCGGCTCGGGCAAGTCGACCACCCTGGCGGCCATGGTCGACTACATCAACGCCAGCCGCGCGGTCCACATCGTCACCATCGAGGACCCCATCGAGTACGCCTTCAAGGATCGGCGCAGCGTCATCAATCAACGGGAGATCGGGTTCGACACGACATCCTTCGCACGCGCGCTACGGGCCTCGTTGCGACAGGATCCGGACGTCATCCTCGTCGGTGAGATGCGCGACCTCGAGACCACCGAGATCGCGCTGACCGCCGCCGAGACCGGCCACCTGGTGCTTTCCACCCTGCACACGGTCGACGCGGTCGAGACCATCAACCGCATCGTCTCCATCTATCCTCCGCACCAGCAGGATCAGGCGCGGCTGCAGCTCTGCTCGGTCATCAAGGGCGTGGTTTCGCAGCGCTTGGTCCCACGCGCCGACGGCATGGGCATGGTGCCCGCGGTGGAGATCCTGGTCAGCACGGCGCGCGTGCGAGAGCTGATCGCCGACGCCAACCGCACCCGCGAAATCCACGAGGCCATCGCCACCGGACGCGACCCCTACGGCATGATCAGCTTCGACCAGTCGCTCACCGAGCTGGTGAAGAACCGCTTCGTCACCTACGAAGAGGCCCTCGCCGCCTCCACCAACCCCGACGACTTCGCCCTGTTCTTCCGGGGTGTGAGCAAGGGCGGCCAGGTGGGCCAGGACTTCAACGCGGTGGTCGGCCAGTCGGGCACGGGGACGGTGCCGCCGGGGCTCAAGGTCGACCGCTTCACCAAGGAATAGGCGAAGGCGGCGGGCTACATACGGTAACGCAAGAAGCGCACGTGGGGGGAGCCGGAGATGGCGAAGTGGAAGCCGAAATCGAAGTCGATGAGTCCCGGGGTCTGTCGGCCCACCAGCTGGCGCGGAGGGTTGGGGAAGGGCTGGGCTTGCTTGAAGGCCTCGAGAGCGGTGTCGTCGAGGAAGTCCAGGCCACTCGGTTGCGTGACCATGACCTTGGCCAGGGAGCCGTCCGGCCGAAGCTGCACGTGAACGTAAGTCAGGCGATCCTGGGTGCCGTAGATGGCCCCGGTGGGATCGCGCTTCTGGTATTCCTCGGCCACCTTCCAGTGGGTGCGCACCTGTTCCTTGAGCCGGTTGAAGAAGGTGGCGTGCACCCAGCGCTTGGCGTTGAGCGCGGTCTCCTCGCCCTCCTCCACGTCGCGCAGGTGGTCTTGGGTGCCGCTGCCCACGGCGCGCGCGATCTCGGCCTCCGACGGCACCAGCCATGGCAAGTCCACCCCGGGAGGCAAGGGCTCACCGCCTTCGAGCGCCCGCCGGGAGGGGCGCCGTGGTCGCCCCCCACCCGTGCGCGCCAGGGCGCCCTCGGGATCCTCGGGGGCCTGCTCCTCGGACGAGCCCGAGCCAAGCGGCGCCTCGCGAAGACTGCTGGGACGCCGAGGTTGGGGATCGCGCATGGCCAGCGCGCCGGGTGAGGACGCCGGATTCGAGGTCCCGGGGCGGGTCTGCTCGGGGACGGCCGCGCGGTTGCGATCGCTGTCGCCGCGCGAACGCTGCGATTCGTTGGGATCGAACTTGCCGTACTTGCGCGTCTCGCGTTCGACGGTGGAGTCGTACTCGGCGGCAAAGCGCGCGTGATCGGGCCGTCTCTCCTCGCGCGGTTTGGCCAGATCCACCACCTGGCCGGGGGCATCGGGCGCCTCCGTCTCCTTCTTGGCCTGCTCCTTCTTGGCCTGCTCCTCCATGCGTTCCATGTCGGCGATCAGCCGGCGGGCGGTGTCGTCGTCCACCGTGCTGACGGAGATCGACTCGGGGGTGGCCCGGGCGGCCGCCAGCTTGGCCGCGGCTTCCACATCGGCCTGGCGCGGGGCCCAAGCGTGCAAGGCGAAGCCGACGAACAGGAGAAGCTGCAGGTGCAGGAAGGCCGCCAAGGCAACCCAACGGCCAAGGGTCGAGCCCTTGCGTCTTGGGGATGTGTTGAAGCTGGCCATGGCGCTCTTCGCCCTACGACCGGATATTCTAGCAGCACCACCCTCCGTCGCGCCTCAGCGCAAGTTCGTGGCGGCGAAGGAACGCGCAAGTGCGGCGAGCACCAACGCCCCTGGATTCCCGCAACTTCGTTCCCTAGAGTACGCACAGCCCATGACCAAGCCGTCTCCCATGCCTCCCGCGAACCGCCCGGTCCAAGCACTGGAGCGCGACCTGCTGCGCCACATGGGGCGCGCGGTGATGGACTTCGACCTCATCTCCGAAGGAGACAGAATCATGGTGGCTGTCTCGGGCGGCAAAGACAGCTACGCCCTGCTGGCCCTGCTGGAGGCTTTGCGACGGCGCGCTCCGGTGAGCTTCCGCCTGGTCGCCGTCCACCTGGACCAGGGCCAGCCGGGACACGATCCGGCCCCCCTGGCCCAGTGGCTGAAGGCGCACGACTTCGAGCACCAGATCGTGCGCGAGGACACCTACTCCATCATCGTCGACAAGCTCCCGTCCGGGAGCACGCCTTGCTCGATGTGCGCCCGCCTGAGGCGCGGCATCCTCTACCGCAAGGCGGCCGAGCTTCGCTGCACTAAGATCGCGCTCGGTCACCACCGGGAGGACACGCTCGAGACGCTGATGCTCAATCTGTTCTTCGGGGGCAAGCTGGCGGCCATGCCGGCCCATCTGGTCAGCGATGACGGGGCCAGCGTGGTCATCCGCCCGTTGATCTTCTGCCCGGAAGACCTCCTGGTGGAGTACGCCGCGGCGATGAGCTTTCCAATCCTGCCCTGTAACCTATGCGGCTCGCAGCCGGATCTTCAGCGCAAGCAAATGAAAGCCTTGCTCGCCCGCATGGAGGCCGAGCACCCCAACCTGCGCCAAACCATGTTGGCGGCCTTGGGTAACGTGAACCCATCGCACCTGCTCGACCGCAAGCTGTTCCAGCGCCGACAACCGGGGTGACGCAACACTTCACGCGTTGCACTCCAACCGGCCTTTTCACGCGCCTTTTTGACCAGCCACAGGGCAGCTAGGCCGCGCCGCCTCGCCGTGAAGGGGGCACAATCTTCACCGGACCTCGGCCGGGCACGCCGGATGCGCCCAGCTTGCCCAGCCCACGGGTCAGGGCCAAGGCCAGGGCCTCGTCCACGCTGTTCACGGGGCAAATCTTGATGCGGTTGCGCAGGTGTTCAGGCAGCTCGCTCACCTCGGGCAGGTTGGCGTGCGGGACTATGGCGGTGCGGATGCCCGAGCGGACCGCGGCCAGCAGCTTCTCTTTCAGACCGCCGATGGGCAACACACGGCCACGCAGCGTGATCTCGCCGGTCATGGCCACATCCCGGCGCACGGGGATCCCAGAAACCAGCGACACCAGCACACACGCCATGGTGATGCCCGCCGAGGGCCCGTCCTTGGGCACGCCTCCCGCTGGCACGTGAATGTGGATCTCGTGGTCGGTGAGGAAATCCCCGCGCAGGCCAAGGCGCGTGGCCTGCACGCGCGCAAACGAGAGGGCCGCCTGGGCCGATTCCTTCATCACGTCGCCCAGCTGACCGGTGAGGATCAGATTGCCCTTGCCGGGCATCATCTGCGCCTCGACGTGCAACACCTCACCGCCCACCTGGGTCCAGGCCAGGCCGTTGGCCATGCCGATCTCGTCGCTACGCTGGCGCTCGTCCGCGATGTACCTGGGCGGCCCCAGCAACTTGGTCAGATCCTCGACGGCCACGGCGTAGTGGCCCTTGGCCTTGCGGCCCTTGCTGGCGCCAGCCTCGACCAGACGTCGGGCCATCTTGCGCGCCAGGTGGGCCACCTGCCGCTCCAACTCGCGCAGGCCTGCCTCGCGGGTGTACTCACCGATAATCTTGCGCAAGACCTGGCGGCTGAGCGAGAGGTCGAGGTCTTCCAGCCCCGCCTCGATGATCTGCTTGGGCACCAGATACTTCTCCGCGATGGCCAGCTTCTCCTCCTCGCTGTAGCCCGAGAGGAAGAGCGTCTCCATGCGGTCGCGCAGGGGCGCGGGAATGGTGTCCGCCAGGTTGGCGGTGGCGATGAACATGACCTTGGACAGGTCGTAGGGCACGCCCAGGTAGTGGTCGCGGAAGGCGTGGTTCTGCTCGGGGTCGAGCACCTCCAGCAGCGCGGCCGAGGGATCGCCACGGTAGTCCGAGCCCAGCTTGTCCACCTCGTCCAGCATGAACACCGGGTTCTTGGTGCCCGCCTGTTTCATGCCCTGCAGGATGCGACCGGGCAGCGCGCCCACGTAGGTGCGGCGGTGGCCGCGAATCTCGGCCTCGTCGCGCACGCCGCCCAGCGAGACGCGCACGAACTTGCGGCCCAGGGCGCGGGCGATGGAACGCCCGAGGGAGGTCTTGCCCACGCCGGGGGGGCCCAGGAAGCACAACAGGGGCCCGTGGGCGCCGTTGCGCAGCTTGTGCACGGCCAGGTAGTCGAGGATGCGTTCCTTCACGTGCTCGAGGTTGTAGTGATCCTCGTCCAGCACGACGCGAGCCGCCTTCAGATCCACGGGATCGGGGCCGGGCTCTTTCCAAGGCAGCTCGACCAGAGTATCGAGGTAGCTGCGCACCACCGAGGCTTCGGCGCTCTCGGGGCTCATCTGCTCCAGGCGGCGCAACTGCTTGTCGGCCTCGGAGCGCGCCTCGGCCGGCAAGCCGCAGGCCGCGACCTTCTGCCGCAGATCATCGATCTCGTCGCGGAAGGAATCGGCGTCACCCAGCTCGTGGCGGATCTGGCGCAGCTGCTCGCGCAGGTAGTAGTCGCGCTGGGTCTTGGACATCTCCTCCTTGGCGCGGCTCTGGATCTGGTTCTGCACCTCGAGGATGCCGATCTCGTTCTCCAACGCCTGGTTCACCTTGGCCAGGCGCTTGACCGAATCGTCCATCTCCAGGATGGCCTGCGCGTCCGCCAACTTGAGCGTCAGGTTCGAAGCCACGAGATCGGCCATGCGGCCGGGCTCGTCCACGTTTTGCAGGACCAAGGCGAGTTCGGGCTGGACCGTGCGCCCCAGCTCGGCCACACGCTCGACGTTCTGCTTGACCGAACGAGCCAGGGCTTCCAGCTCGACGGTGGGGGCCGGGGTGGGCTCCTCCAAGATATCGAGGCGCACGCGGTAGCTGGGTTGCTCGGCGATGAAGCGCTGGATGCGCGCGCGGCACAGGCCCTGGATCAGAATCTTGAGGCCGCCGTCGGACAGCTTGCGCATGCGCATGATGATGCCGACGGTGCCGGTGCGGTAGAGCGAGCTGGGCTTGGGATCCTCCTCGCCTGACTCGTGCTGGGCCACGATGAAGCACAGGCGCTGCTCGTTTTCGAGCGCCACATGGACGGCATCCAGCGAGATGGGCCGCGACACGCGCAACGGCGCGATCATGTAGGGGAAGACCACCAGATCGCGTACTGGCAGGAGCGGCAAGACTTCGGGTATTTCGTGACCTAGTCCGGGCTTTTTGGCTTCGCCCTCGGAACTCATGACGCGAACACTAGCAGAAACGTCTGCCTGCCGACAGAAATCCAGCCGGCTCACCTGCGGCGCAGACAGGCCCCATCCGTGTGAACACGGCGCCCGAGACGTGGGCCACGGCGCGGCTAGCGAACGAGGCCCCTCATCCGGTCGCCGAGCTTCTTCTTGGCCTCCTCGGATCGCTTGGCCGCCTCTTCGCGAACCCGACGTTCGGATTCCGCCCGCACGCGCTCGGCCTCGGCGCGGGCCTTCTGTTCGGCCTCCGCCTTCACGCGCTCGGCCTCGGCCCGCGCGCGCTCGGCTTCCTCCTTGGCCCGCTGTTCCGCCTCCGCTTTGACCGCCTGCGCCCGCGCCGCGGCTGCCTTGGCCTTGGCGTCGATGTCCGCCACGGCGGGAACGCCCAGAGCCTGTGCCTTGGCGCCGAGAGCCTGCGTGGCCACGCCCAGCCCAGCCTTCAGGCATTGCTCAGCCAACGGCCGCGCGGCGTTCTTGCCATCCACGGTGAAGCGTGGGGCATCGATGGTCCCGCCAATCTGTACCGGCACGGGCAGGTCGGCCATGGCACCGCACTTGCCGCCGGTCATCTGCTCGATCAACGGCCCGCGCATGAAGTAGGTGCCGGAGAGGAACAGTTTGCCCGCGATGCCGATGCCGCCGTCGAGCTGAACGCGGTTGCCGTCCACGGCGAAATCGAGCGGCTTGCGCATGTTCATACGGCCGTCCTTCACCTCGAGCAGGGTGCTGAGGTTGCGGAAGGTGCTGTCCCCCCCAATCACCTTGGTCGACAAGCCAGGGACCTTTTGCAGGGCGGTGAGACTGCTGCCGGCCACCGACTCGGTCAGTCGCGCACGCGCGAACCGCCCCTCCTTGAAGGCCACGCTAAGCTGGCCTAGCAGGTGTCGTTCGAGATCCACGGTCTCGAAGCCCGCACCACTCACCTGCACGTCCAGGTCGCCCTTGCCGAACATGGTGTTCGCGTAGCGCGTCTTCGCCGACAGCACACTGTTGATGTCGATGCCCTTGATGGCCAGATTGGCCCGGAAAGGCATACGACCCTTCCAGATCTCCGCTTCGGTCCCGTTGGCGGCGACTGTGCCGTCGAAGGCGCGAAACGAGCAGGTCTTGAGCTTGAGCAGGCCATCGACCAACTCGATCTGACCTTTGAAGTCCTCGAGCTTGGTTCGCCAGACGATGACTTGCTTGGCCTCGACCGACGCGGAGAGCCGGTAGTCCTTCAACGCGGGATCGTCTTGCGCGGGCGCCTTGGCCGACGCCGGCGTCCCCGCCTTCGCCTTGTCGGACGCCCCACCCGCGCCCGCGTCTCCGGTCAAGGCATCCACGTCCAGCAGGCGCGAGCTGAGGCGCACCTCGGCGCGTGGCTTGAGCAGGTTTTGCAGTTGGATCTCGCCACTCAGATCGCTGCCTGCCAGCTGCGCGGCAAAGGGCGCGAGGGCCAGCTCCATGGTTTCGAGCTTCTGCGGATTGCCCCGCAGCGCGATCTTGGCCTCGAAGAACCCCTTGCGCGCCAGTGCCGGATCGATGGCGACCACTGTGCGGGCCAGCTTCTCCAGGTCGACCCTGGGCATGTCCACGCGCGCGCTGGTGGTGCCCTTGGCCATGTCGAAACGTCCGTCGGCATCGAGGCGCAGCTCGGCGAAGCGCAGGGCGAGTTTCTGGATCTCGACCAGATCGCGCTTGCGGGTCGCCGACAGCTCGAAACGCATGGGCGTCGTGGGGGTCTTCTTCAGCACGTCCTTGACCTGGATGGTGGCCCGGTCGGCGTCGAACAGGACGCTGGCGACGGCGTCTTGCTTGGGATCGCCCTTGACCTTGGCTTGCACGCGCAGGTCGCCCAGCAGCCGCATCCCGGGTCCGTCCAACTTGACCCCGAGCAAGGACAAATCGAGCGCGCCGTCGAGTTGCTCGGCGCCTCCCTTGAGATAGGCGGTGAACTTGCCATCGCCCGAGGCCTTGGCGGGCGAGGAGGCGAGTGCCTTCTGCGCCGCCGGCAACAGGCGGGCCAGCGCGTCGAAGCCAAACGGTTTCGCGGCGGCGGAGAGATCGAGCACGGGCTTGGCGAAGTTGCGCACGGTCCCTTTCACGTCGAGTTCCAGCTCGCTCAGCCGCAACCCGACGCGACGAATGTTCGCATCGTTCTGGGTCAATTCGCCGTCGAAGGACAAGCCGAGGGGAATGCCGGCGGGCTTGACCAACATGCCAGGCAAGAGCACGTCGAGGGGACCGCCTTCGAGGCGCGCCTGCAGAGACTGCTTGGTCGCGTCACCCGTGCCCGTCACGTCGAGAGAGGCGGCGCCCGTGATGCGGGTTCCTTGAGGAAGGCTGGCGCGCAGCGGAGGGAGATAGGCGAGCAGGAGTCCGGGGGCCAGCGTGCTCGAACGCAGGGTGAAGGCTTCGAAGCGAGGTTGCGTGGCGAGGTCGAGCAGGGCTCCGGATGCGGCGAGCGCGATCTCGCCGACCGAGAGGTCGAGCTTGTCGATGCGCACGCTGGTCGCCGCGGGATCGAAGGTCATCTTCGAGACCAGGCGGAAATCGAAGGGGGTGCCGGCCCGCAACTGCAGCTTGTCGAGCGACAGGTTCCCGTCGATGGCCAGCGGTTTACCCGCACCCGCCGTCGAGAGTTTCCAGTCGGCGGAGAGGGTGGCCGAATCGATCTCGACGGGCAATGCGGGGCCGAGATAAGGCGCCAGACGCCCCACATCGACCGCATGCGCCTCGATGCGCAGCAGGCCGACGCGAGGAAGACCCACCAGCTTGAGATCGGGCGGCAGCGGTCCGACCATGGCTTCGAGGCGCAGATTGGGGTTGTCGCTGAACACCGCCGCCCCCAAGCGCAGGTGGATGGGATCGCTCAGCCGCACATCGGCCAGGTTCACCTCGAGCTTGCGGATGTTGCTCTCGACCGGCACACCGGTCGGCGTGGCGAAGTCCACCAGCCGGATCTGTCCGTCGCCAAGGCGAACCTCGTTGATCGACAGGCCCTTGAGCATGGCCTGCACCTCCGGCGAGAGCGGCTCGTCCGGCTTCTCTTCCGCGTCGCTGGCCAGCCGGTCGAGGATGTCCTGGTAGGACAAGCGTCCATCCCGGTAGCGAAGCACGCTGACCTGCAGGCCCTCGACGTACACGGTCTTGATCCCGATGCTCTTGCCCAAGGAGAAGACCGCTTTCCAGATGGCCACGTCGAAGCCCACCGCATTGATCTTCACCAGCGGGCGATCGTCTTGAGGTTGATTCGGGTCCGGAGCGATGGCCAGCGTCTCCACGCGGGCGCTCAGACTGGGGAACAAGCTGGTGGAGATCTTGCCGATCGTGACCTTTCGCCCGAGTTGTTTCTCTATCTCGGGTTTTTGCTTGGCGACCAGGTCGGTGACGACCTTGTTCAGATCGACCAGGTGGGAGGCGAGCAGCACGCCGCCGACCAACAGGATGATCAGGACCCCAACGGAAATGGAGAAGATCTTGAGGACTCGTCTCATGTCATGGCTCCAGTCGCAAGACGCCGAAGAGGGCACCAGACTAGCACTACCGGCTGAAATTCTCCCGTCGCCTTCGCGTCACTCCGATCCCGCGCCAAGTCGGGCGCCCCGCGGCTTCGCTGCGAACGCAACGGCTGCGGCGCGCGCTGCCCCGAAGGCCCTTGTTGTCCCCGCCTCCGGCCGTGGTATCTTTTTGCTCATGGCGATGCGCCTCACCACCACGACCACTACCACCCGCAGCGGCGGGTTTGTGGTCGTGCGCGCGTAAGCATCGCCAGCCACCGACGACCCGCCCGAAAGGACGGTTCTCGGTGAGAGGCACCGCTCCTGTTCTTTCGGACCCCGAACACAAGGAGCGAGCCATGAACGATTCGATTTCTCCGCCAGCCAACGACCACAATGACCATCGCGAAATAGGGCAAAGGCTGGATCTCTTCTGCTTCCGAGAAGAGGCCCCAGGCATGGTGTTCTGGTTGCCGCGCGGGCTGGTTCTCTACCGTCTGTTGGAGGAGGCCATCAGGCAACACAGCCACGCCTTTGGCTATCAAGAGGTGCGCACGCCGCAGATCATGCGACGGCCGGTGTGGGAGGCGAGCGGGCACTGGCAGCACTTTTTCGACGGCATGTTTCGCGTCGAGGACCAGGCTTGCGAGGCGGCGGTCAAGCCGGTGAGCTGTCCTGGCCACATCTTCATCGCCAAGCGCCGGCCGCCCTCGTACCACGAGCTGCCTCTGCGTTTCTGCGAGCTGGGGGTGATCCATCGCGACGAGCCGGGCGGCACGCTGCACGGTCTGCTGCGTGTCCGCCAATTCACGCAGGATGATGGCCACATCTTTTGCACGGAGGAACAGGCCGAGGCCGAGGTGCTGCGCTTCTGTGACTCGGTGGCGCCTTTCTACCGCGCCTTCGGGTTCCACGACGTGCGCGTGGCGTTGTCGACGCGGCCCGAGGATCGCGCGGGCCACGATGAGCTTTGGGATCGATCAGAGGCAGCGCTGGTCTCCGTGCTGGAGCAGATGCGCGTGCCCTATGTGCGCCAACCGGGTGCAGGGGCTTTCTATGGGCCCAAGCTGGAGTTCGTGCTGGCCGACAATCGCGGGCGCGAGTGGCAGTGTGGGACGATCCAGTTCGACCTCATCATGCCGGAGCGTTTCGACTTGTACTACATCGACAGCGCCGGACAGCGACAGCGGCCGGTGATGCTCCACCGGGCGCTCTACGGTAGTCTGGAACGATTCTTGGGGATCATGCTGGAGCAGCACGGTTCTCACCTGCCGCCCTGGTTCGCGCCGATGCAGGTGGCGGTGCTGCCCGTGGCGGCGGCGCAGGTTCACGGGGCCGCATCCTTGGTCGAGGACTTGGTCGCGGCCGGGCTCCGTGTCACGAGCCTGCGCCATGACAGCTTGGCCAAGCGCATCGCCCTGGCGCACGAGCAAGCTATCCCCTTTCAAGCCGTGCTGGGCGCTCGCGAGTTGGCCGAGGGTACGGTCACGTTGCGCCAGCAGATGGGCCAACGGACTCTGCCACGGTCCCAAATGATCGCCGAGTTGGTCGAGCAGTGCCAAGCACCGGCCTTTGTCTCGTCTTCAGTTCTTGGAGCCTGAGGGGCGCGGGCGCGGCCCCACCATCGCGGCCATTGACATACGCCTGGCCGGAGACTACGTTGCGCCCCACTGACAATTTCATAGCGATACGGGCGCGGGGTCTTTCGGACTCCGCTGAAAAGGGAAGCCGGTGCAATCCCGGCGCGGTCCCGCCACTGTAAGTGGGAAGTCTGATCCGATCGGCCACTGGAGCACTCTCTGGGAAGGCAGGAACAGGCGACGCGGCCCAGCCGCAAGACCCACGAGCCAGGAGACCTGCCCGTATCTGCCACGATGTCCATCATTCCCGAGGAGGAACCGGCGCCCTGCAAGGCCCCCGTGTCCGCCCGACGGAACGGGGGTTTTTCATGTGGTCCATCACGGTGCCGGCTGGCGCGAGGAACGCCAGGTCGACACCACAACACACTCGCACGCAAATGGTCGCCGCAGCCGCGGCGGTGCTGCTGTGCCTGGTGGGAACGGCGGCCGAGGCAGAAGAGCCCGCGTACCAGACACTGGTGACGGCGCCCCCGCCGGTCGCCGACCGTGGGCGGCTGGACGAGGCCGCCTCTTCGTCGGTGATCACCGCGGATCGAACCCCGCGCAGCGCCGAGGATCTGCCGCGGCTCTTGGGTGAGTTACCCGGGATCACGGTCACGCGTCTTGGTGGACTTGGGACACTGGCCACCCTGTCCCTGCGCGGCTCGTCGGCCGAACAGGTCGAGGTGTACTTCGACGGCGTGCCGCTCTCCGCGGCTTCGGGGGGCGGGGTGGACATCAGCCTCATCCCGGTGGTGGACCTCGGCAACATCGAGGTGTACCGGGGCATGAGCCCCATCGCCTTTGGCACCTCCGCCATCGGCGGCGTCGTGTCGCTGGGGACACCCGCGGACATCGATTCGGGCATGCGGCTCTATGCCGGCACGGGATCCTTCGGGACGTATTCGGGGGGCGTGCAGAACCGCTGGGCTGGCAAACGGGTGCGCGCCCTGGCCAGCCTGAATGGCCTGAGCTCGACGGGAGACTTCCCCTATCGCAATGACAACGGCACGCGCTTGCTGGGCGACAGTGGCGACGACGTGACGATGCGCCGCCAAAACAACCACCTGCGCCAGACCGACAGCGTGCTGCACGTGGTGGGCCTGTTGCCGGGTCGTCGCCAGGTGTGGGGCACGGCCAGCTTCCTGCACCGCAACCAGGGGCTGCCCCCAGCCGGCACGGAGGAGGCGACCGGCGCCAGCTTGACCACGGATCGCCTGCTGACCACCGTGGCCTACGAATCGCGCGACGATCTGGGCTTCAGCGGCCAATGGCGCGCGCAGCTCTACCACGTCGCCACCTGGCAGCGCCTGGATGACGTCTACGGGAATGTCTCGGGAGGCGCGCGCAGCCAGACGCGCGACCTCTCCTCCAACGCGGGAGCGACGCTGTCGGCGAGCAAGGCGATCACCGACTGGTTTCGCGTGTCAGTCGTTTCCAGCGCACGCAGCGAACGCTTTCGGCCGTCGAACCTGGCGGCGGACGGGCCCAGCACGCTGCCGGGAGAGCGTCGCTTCTTGGCGGGCGGACTCGAGACGGCCTTCGCCGTGGCGCCGCTGCGCCTGGACGCCACGCCCTCGCTGCGCGTGGAGGCCGCATGGGACACCATCGCGCGCTCGCGTCGCTACCGCATGATCGGCAACAACACGCGCGACGCCCACACCCTGTTGTGGAACCCGCGGCTGGCCCTGGTGCAACGGCCCAGCGCGACAGTCAGCGTACGCGCCAACCTGGGTCGCTACGGTCGATTGCCTTCGCAGCTCGAACGCTACGGCAACACCGGCCGCATCCTGGGAAACCCCGATCTGGTTCCCGAGAAGGGCAGCAACGCCGACCTGGGGGTGCACTGGACGCTGGCGGGCGAACGCCTGCGTGTCTCTCTCGACGGGGCGCTGTTCGCCGTGTGGACCAGCGAGATGATCGTCTTTCATCAGACGGGCGGCTTCTTCCGCCCCCTCAACCTGGGACGCGCGCGCATTCTGGGCAGTGAGGGTTCGGCCGCGCTCGAGTGGACCCGTCGCTTTCGCTTCTTCGGACAGGTGACCTTCACCGATGCCCGCAACCGGGAAGACGAGAGCGGCAGCCGAGACAAGCAACTGCCCTATCGCCCGCGCGTACGCGCCTATGCACGCCCCGAGGCCATGAACCTGCCCTTGCTGGGACGCTGGCGCTGGGGCCTGTACGCCGACCTGGACGTGACCAGCGGCAACTACCAGGACTGGCCCAATCAGGTGGAGATGCCGGCGCGCGTGCTCTTCGGCGCGGGTGGGCACGTGGAGGCCCCGCACTGGGGTCTGCGCCTGCTGGCCAGCGCCTACAACCTGGCCGACTCACAGGCCGTCGGTCTGGAGGGCTATCCCCTGCCCGGCCGGTCCGTCTTTTTCACATTGCAGTGGACGCTATCGGAAAACCCTAAGGAGACCTTGGAATGAACCATTTGTGGCATCGCGCTCGACTTGTCCTTCTCCCCTTGTTGGCCCTTGCGTGTGGCAGCTCGGAGTCATCCACCGCGGAGGACGCGGCCGTCCTGACCGTCATGGATGCGGCCAACACTGATGACGGCGGCATCGCCCCGACGTCCACGGACGCGGAGAGCATCGATGACGGCAGCACGGATGGGGACGCTGGCGGCGTACAGGACGCGCTTTCCGCGCCCAAGGCCGCCGGCCTGGCCGTGCTCCACGGCGACAGCAAGTACACCAGCACCCTGCTCTCGCTGCTCGACCCGAGCACGGGCGCGCTGATTCGCGACAACTGCCTCAACTCGGGCAGCGCGGCCCCGGGGTTGTCCCAGGCGTTGTCCGGCGACGTCGTGCTGCCCAGCGCCCCCTTGCCGGGACACCCCGTGATCCTCATCGACCGCAAGAACAGCAATCTGGTCTGGGTCGACCCAGCCACCTGCATCGTCACCAGACAGCTCAGCGTGAAGAGCAACCCGCACGATGTGCTGGCGCTAACCGACAACAAGCTCTACGTCACCCGCTACGACACGAATCCCAAACCCGTCACGGCCCTTGACGGTGGTGGTGACCTGCTGGTGCTGGACATGGCCCAAGGGCAAGCGGTGGCGCGCATCGACCTGCAACCCTTCAGCGCGGGCGCCACCTTCACTCCCAATCCCGACCAAGGCCGCGTGCTCGATGGCAAGCTGTACATCACGCTCAACAGCTTCAACGCGGACTTCTCGAAGGCGGCCACCGGCCGCGTGGTGGTGGTGGATCCGGTCAGTGACAAGGTCACCGGCACCATCGATTTGCCAGGCCTGCAAAACTGCGGGCCCATTGCGGTCGTCCCGGGCAAGCCCAAGGCGTTGGCCGTGGCCTGCGCCGGCGCCTACTCGGCCGATGTGGCTCAAATCGCAGCTTCGGGGATCGCTCTCATCGACACGTCGACCACTCCACCTACCGTGACCCCGCTGGCGGCCGCGGGCTTTGGCCGTCCTCTGTCGGCGTTCGACCTGGCCGTGGTCAGTGCCGGGCTGGCCTTCGTGGTGGTCCCCGGTGACTTCGCGGGCACCTCCATGGACGAGGTGTGGCGTTTCGACTTCGCCGGCGGCGCCCCCTTGATGGTGTTCGCGGGCAAGGACAAGTATGTCCTGGGCGGCCTGGTCTACGATCCACTCTCACACCGCGTGTTCGTGGGCGACGCCGATGCCAAGAATCCCAGGGTGCGCGTGCTGGACGTCAGCAGCGGGACGCCGGTGGAGCTGCCCCCCATCGTCAGCGATCCGGAAAAGGGTCTGCTTCCGCGCCGAATGGCGTTGTACTAGACAACTCCATACCGACTTCATTCGTCTCCGTGTCCCCATCGAGACCTGCCTGCGACCGCCTTTCATGAAACCCGTCCTTACATACCTGCTCTTGCTGGTCCTGCTGGTCGGCGTGGTGATGCTGGCCCTGCTGGTCGGGCACGGCAGCCTGGCGGACCAGTCGTTGCGCTCGACGCTGCTCTCCTTGCGAGGCACGCGGGTGAGTGCGGCCTTTCTGGCGGGCGCGGCCTTGGCCACGGGGGGCGCGGTGGTGCAGGGCGTGTTTCGCAACCCCTTGGTCAGCCCATCGATCCTGGGCACCACGGCGGGGGCCAGCTTGGGTGGGCAGGTGGCCTTGCTGGCCTCGGCGGCGGGGGCGCCCGCGCTTGGCCTGGCCATCGGCACGGAGATGATTCTGCCCCTCGGGTGTCTGCTGGGTGCCGGGCTGTCCCTGGCCATCGTGCTGTTCTTCTGTCGCGAGCGCACCAACACCCTGACACTCATCCTCACCGGCTTCATCCTGTCGTCGCTGTTCCTGGCCCTGTCCAGCTTCGTGACCAGTCTGGCGCTGGAATCGTGGGATATGAGCCGCGCGGTGGTGTCGTTCACCCTGGGCGGCGTGAGCGGCGTGGGTCCGCGCCAGGTGCTGGCCGCCCTGCCCTTCGTGGTCATCGGCATCGTGGCGTGTTGGCGCTGGAGTCCCACGCTCGACATGCTGCTTTCGGGGGAAGACGAGGCCAGCACGCTGGGGGTCGAGGTGGGCCGCGCCCGTCGCTGGACCGTGACCTGGGTGGCGGTGCTGGCGGCCGCGGCCATCGCGGTCGGTGGCAACGTGGCCTTCGTGGGGCTCATCGTGCCACATGCCCTGCGGCCCCTGGTGGGCGTGCGCCACCGCGGCCTGATTCCGGCGTGCGCGCTGGCGGGCGGGACCTTTCTCGTGGCGTGCGACATCATCGCGCGCGTCTTCCCCACGCGCTCCGAGCTGCCCCTGGGTGTGGTCACCGGCATCATCGGCGCGCCGGTCTTCATGGTGCTGCTGGCCCGATCCCAGCGTGAGGTGCGCCATGGCTGAGCTCCTGGTGGCCGACGGGCTCGCCGTGCAGCGGGGCGAGCGGCCCATCTTGTCTGGCATTTCGTTCGGCTTCTCCGCCGGCCAGGTGGTGACGGTGCTCGGCCCCAATGGCGCGGGCAAGAGCACCCTGCTCAAGGTGCTGGCGGGTTTGCTGCCCTTCTCGGGCACGTTGCACCTCGACGGACGCGAGGCCGCGTGTCTCGATCGCCTGGAGCGCGCGCGTCAGGTGGCCTACGTGCCCCAGCACTCGGCGCTGGACGCCGCCCTGCCCGTGCGCCAGGTGGTGGCCCACGGCCGCTTCGCCCATCGTGATCAGTGGGGCCGGCCCAACCACCACGACCGGACGGCCATCGATCGCGCCATGGATCTGACCGACACGCACAGGCTCGCCGATCGCGCCTTCTGTCGGCTTTCGTATGGCGAGCGTCGCCTGGTGCTGGTGGCGCGTGCCCTGGCCACCGAGGCACGCGTGCTGTTGCTCGACGAACCCACCGCCGCGCTGGATGTCACGCACGCCCTGTCCCTGGTCCACCTGCTGCGCGACCTGGCCGCGCGCGGCTGTCTGGTTCTTGTGGCGCTACACCAGTTGAATGAGGCCGCGCTGGCCAGCGACCAGGCGTTGCTGCTCGAGCGGGGGCGTTTGGTCGCCGCGGGACCAACCCGCGAGGTCATCAGCGACGACCCCATCCGCCGCGTCTACGGCGTCGAGTTGGTGCCGGCCGCGCAATTCGGTTTTCGCCTGGCCCCCAACAAGGACGGTGCCCCATGAACCGCGTCTCTCTGGCGAATGCCGGCGCCTTGCTGCTGGCCGTGGCCTTGACCCTCCACCTGGGCCGGGGCCAGGACAAGCAAGCCCGCGCCTCCGCGCCGGAATCCCCCGAGGCCATGGCCAACCTCGCCGATTCCACCGGGCACGAACTCCCCATCCGGCGCTACACCCGCATCGTCTCCACCAACATGGTACTGGACAGATTGCTGCTGGAGTTGGCCGAACCCGAACGCGTGCTGGCCTTCAGCCGCTCGGCGGCCGAACGCAAACGCGACGGGTATCGCTACGCCGGCCATCTGGCGGTCGACGGCTTCGGACCCATCGAAGCCATCATCGCCTTGCAGCCAGACCTGGTGCTGACCAACAGCCACGGCACGCCGGGCCGCGCCGCCCGCTTGCGCGCCGCCGGCATTCAGGTCTTCGATTTGGGCGAGCTGCGCGGCATCGAGAGTCTGGTGCGGGTCGCGCAACAAGTGGCCGCGTTGTTGGGGGCACCGGAGCGCGGCCAGGACTTCGCGCGCGGCTTCGCGCAGAGGATGAAAAGCGTGGCTGCGGGCTTGACGGGACCACGCAAGAGCGCCCTCTTCCTCACCAACATCGGCATGCAGATCCAAGGCGGCACCACCGGCACCGCCCTGCACGACATCCTGGTGAGCGCGGGGTTGACTGACGTGGCAGCAGCCCACTACCGCGATTGGCCCAGCTATTCGCCGGAACAACTTCTCGCGCTCTCGCCCGACCTGATCGTCACCAAACAGGGCATGGCCGCGGCGGTGTGTGGCTTCCCGGGCGCCGACCGCCTGCCCGCCTGCACGCAGCCCGGCCGCATCGTCGAGATCGCCGGGGAGCTGGTCGACGAGCCGGGCCCGGCCATGCTGGACGCCGCCGAGGAGATCCATCACCAGGTGTACGGCGCACGCCATCGGCATACGGCTGGCGCTGCTCGCTAGAGCGGAGCGCGGTTCCAGCCCGCCTCTCGTCTTGGCGAGTGGCGGTAGCCAAAGGCTCGCGACCGGGTTGCCGAAACCACCCTTTCTGTTCGCGGACGCGCCGTGTTTCCATGCCCTCCTTTCACGCCCAGTGGCCGGAGGCTCTTTCAATGTCCGCTCGTGTGCTCGTGCGCTTTGGCTCGTTCTTCACTGTGTCAGCTGTGCTTCTCTCTTGCGACGGTTCGAAGAAGATCGACATCGGGGGACAGTGCAAACTCAACAGCGACTGCAACTCGCCGCTGGTTTGTTCGATGGGCGCCTGTCACACCGCCTGCGTCGAGACACGCGACTGCCCCGCCGGGCAAAGCTGCGCCAAGACCAGCACCGGCGCGGTTTGCCAGTTGCCCGCCGAAGCCAACTGCCGTGGTGTCACCTGTGCCACGGGATGGATCTGCGCGGTTGACTTCAAGTGCCGTTTCGCCTGCACCGTGTGCTTCCGGCAAGCGTGCTTGAAATCCCGGCTCGTTCGTGACCTGGCCGGCCTACGGCGTAGGTCCAGCCTCACTCGCTGTCTTGCCAAGACTGGCCACGGCCTCCCGGTATGACCACGGCATCCAATCCGCGGGTGCTGCGGCTGCGGCCTCGTGGTGACGTTGCAGAGCCACCAGGTAGTCGAAGGGGCTCTCGCCATTGAGTTCGGCCGTGTAGATCAGGCTCATGAAGATGTCGCCGACGTCGGCGCCATTCTGGGTCTTGTAGAAGAGCGCGTTCTTGCGGTGGAGGATGGCCTTCTTCAAGGCACGCTCGCAAATGTTGTTATCGAGCACCGCGCCGGGCGCGCGCAGAAAGAGCGTCAGCTTGAGCCAGTGCTTGCGCATGTATTCGATGGCTTCACCCAGACCCGAGTTCGGCTCCACTTTGCGCCCTTCGATCTGGTCACGCAGCCATATCTCCAGGCCGTCCATCAAGGGGCCGCTGTTCTTCTGGTGATACAGGAGTCTCACGTCGGGCGACATCTCCTGGGCGCGCGCGAAAGCATCGTGCTTGTACACCTCGCCCAGAATTTCGAGAAGGTGCCGGCACTCTTCGGGGAAATCGTTGACCACCTCAACGAAGCGCCGACGGGCATGCGCCAGGCAATTCGACATGATGGTCTTGAGTTCGCCGGGTACGTTGCGCGACAGAGCGTCGCACATCTGGATCGGCGCCGCCAACGTGGCTGCCCGACGAGCGAGCACCTTGGCCAGGTTCTCGCCAGCGTGTTTGCGTCCCGTGAAAAACAGGCCGATCCGGTGGCCTCCCGTCACCGACACGATGCCGCTGGTGAAGACGCCGGTCCTCTCGTCGGCGTTCCCGCCGCCGAGCGATTCCGGCTCCGGCTCCACCCCGGCGAAGTACTCCAGGATCTTCGCTGTCGTATCGTCGTTGTGGAGAAGCTCACCCTGCGCGGCCCGGTCGATCATCGCCTCGTGCACGGGCGCGAGCCGCATCGATGCGCGCTCGACCAATTCCCATTGCGTCGCCGCCGGCATCGGTATCCCCATCCCCGCCTGCAGCTTCTCGATGCGGTTGAAGGGCATCCCCGCGCCATACTTGAGCATCCCGATCATGCTCGACGCGCTCTCGTCGTATTTCTCGTTGCCCACGCCGGCGGGCGCATCGGCCTTGAACACATCGCCGCAGAGATTGCAGCGGAGCTGCTCGCACTCGTACACCTTCGCCGCAAGTGGTGCCATCCCAGTGATTCGCACCAGCGTCGATGGCGACGACAACGGGTACACCTTGCCCTTGTGACATTGAGGGCACCCATCCCCGCCGTGCAGCTTGTCGTGCGGTACCCGAATCTTCTGTGCCCCGCTGTACGCAGCTGCACCGTTTCGACCGTGCCCCGGTGCCTTGGGTCGTTCGGGGGGGGTCCCTTCGCCACCCTTGCCGCTCTTCGAGTCATCTCCGCCTGTCGGGGCGGCATCGCCCAGCACCTGACTGGTCTTCTCCGTCGGAGAGCCAAACAGCATCCGCCGCAGCCGCTCCAGGCTCGTGCCTTTGGCCTGCAGCTCCTGGGTCAGAAATGTCAGCGTCTGCACCGCTTGTAGCAGCGCCTCGTGGTCGGCATCGCACAGAACCGCCTTCGCGCGGTCCATGATCCCCTGCAGCTCGTCCAGCCTCAGCGTCCGCTGCGCCGGTTGCCCGTGCTTCCGACGGTGCCGTTTCACGAGCAAGCCTTTCCGCTGGCCAGGTTCTGGGTGGCCAGTGTGAACGGGAGGCGAATGTGGACGGAAGAGCGGATGACCACAACAACGCCCGTCCACTGCTCCCGTCAAGTTTTCGCGCGGACTTCAGACCTCGCTGCGGATCTCGCGCCACACAGGAGCGGCCTTGGTCGCGCTGGGATCGCCACCACAGAGCAACACCTGCAACTCGTGGGGCCGCAGGGACGCGCCCTCGCCATCACACCCCGACGGCCACCAGGGAAACCTCCCGTGCGACAAGCGCTTGTGGCACAGCCAAAATCCCTGGCCGTCATAAACCAGCAGCTTCACCGCGTGACCCCGCCTGCTGCGGAACACGAAGACCGCGCCGCTGAAGGGATCGGATCGCAGCCGTTCTCGGCACACCTTGGCCAATCCATCGATCCCTCGGCGGAAATCAACCGCGTCCACGGCCACCAGGACGCGCATCTGGGGCGTGATCTGAATCATCCCATTTGCCGCCGGAAACTGGCCACCAGCGCCTGAAGGTCAACTTGAGCGCCACTGCCCAGCCGAACGGTCATCCGGGTCCCGTCGGTGGCGTGCAACTCGACGACCGTGCCATTGCTGCTCGCCAGGTCCATCAGCTCGGTACCGCGCACCTCCACGAATCGCACGGCATCTGCCTGCTTCCGTGAGGCTTTCTCCTCCACCCGGCGTTTGAGGGACTCGTAACACAGCCCCAGATCGCGGGCCGCACGCCACACCCCGAGAGCCTCCGCCAGCTTGGTCGCCTGGGTCCACAGGTCCTCCGGCATCGGAGATCGCTTCAGCCGAGTCCATCGCCAGACCTCGATGCGCCGGCGGACCCGTTGCAACTCCAGCGCGGTGCGATCTGCATTCGGGTGTGCCATGGCGTGACCTCCTGGCCCAGATGGTGGGCCGGCCCCTGGTCTACGCCCTGGGGGATGCGAGTTTCACGCACGTCTGCCGGAAAGACACCCTGCACCAGCGCCGCGGATTGCACCACCGGTCAGGCGTGCTGGCGTTTGCGCCGATCGGTCCGACCTGGACAGCAACGGCAAATCTCTCGCAGCAGAACCCAGGGCCCGGCGACGCGGGCACGGATGGCGGCATGGTCGACACGGGCGCCAAGGACGCGCCCCTGGACGCGGCCGATACCCGGAACCAGCCTGATAGGGCCGGGACCACCGTGGACAGCATCGCCGTGTGCGGGAACTAGCGACGAGCCGCACGCCAAGGCGCTGCTTCTACGCGGCGTCCATCTGGCCCGGGGCAAGCCCCCCTCATGGGCTTCCCGGCCGAGGCCCAAACGACTCCTGCTTGGCGGTCGTCTGGGCCAGTTCCTGGTCCACCCGCGCCTTGAAGACCCTGGCGGCCGCCGCGCCCGAGATCATGATGCCGTTCACGAAAGTGGTCGGCGCCCCTTTCACGCCCAGCGCACTGGCTTGCTTCACGTCCGCTCCCACCGCGGCGGCGAACTCGTGGCTGGCCATGGCCGCCTTGAAGCGAACCATGTCCAGCCCAATCTCGCGCGCATAGCCTTCCAGGTCGGTGTCTTCGAGAGCGTTCTGATGCTCCATGAGCTTCGCCTGCATGGGCCAGAACTTCCCCTGCTCGTGCGCGGCCATGGCGGCTTCGGCCGCGACCATGGCGCGCGCGTGGAAGGAGAGCGGGAAGTTCTTCCACACGACGCGAACCTTGCCCGGATAGGCCTTCTCCACCTCGCCGAGAATTGCCTCCATGCGGGCACAGAACGGGCACTGGAAATCCGAGAACACGACCATGGTCACGGGAGCATCCGCCGGGCCTCGACTAGGCGACTGGCCAATCTCCACCTTCGACCGCGCCTCCTCCTCATCACCCGCAGGCTTCGCCACCTCCACCAGGGCGCTCTTCATGATCTCGTCATAGACCTTGGCCTTGGGAGTCCCCTTCTTGACCAAGGCCTTGGCCTTGCGCAAGGCCTCGTCGATGAGTGCCTCGAATTGCGGCAAAGACTGCGCCCCCGCCAGGAAGACGCCATTGATGAAGAATGACGGAGTCCCCCGCGCGCCGACCTTGCCCGCCGCGACCGACTCCTCGTCGATGGACTTGCTGATGCGCTCGTCCGCCAAGGCCTCCTTGAACTTCGCCATATCGAGCTTCAGCTCCTGCGCGTAGCCCAGGATGGCCTCGTCGCCGAGCTCCGTCGGGTGCTCCAGCAGCAGGTCGTGCATCGGCCAGAACTTCCCCCGGCGCTGGGCGGCCATGGCGGCGACGGCGGCGCGTTTGGCGTCGCCATGGAAGGGCAAGGGAAGATTGCGCCACACCAGCCGGACCTGATGGGGGTAGCGCTTGAAGATCTGGGCCAGGGTTTCCTCGACACGGGCGCAGAAGGGGCACTGGAAATCCCCGTACTCGACGATGGTGACGAGGGCGTTCTTCGCCCCCTTGACCGGCGCGCCCTTGATGTCGACCTTGTAGGCTTGCCCGGACAGCGGCTGGCCGGGACGCTGCGCCTCCTTCTTGGGTGGCGCCTTGTCCAGACCGTTCTTGGTGAGGGCGGCGTAGAGTCCGGCCGCAGGCACCCCGTGGGCCAACACCTGACTGACGAGCTTGATCTCCTGGTCCAAGAGATCCACGAAGCTCTCCAACGGGTAGGCTCCGGCGAAACGCCGCCCGTTGATGAAGAAGGTCGGCGTTCCCGTGACCCCCAGTCGTTCGCCGAGCTTCATGTCCTGCTCGAGGCGAGCCTGCTTGCGGGAATCCGCCACGGTCTGTCTGAACTTGGTCATATCGAGGCCCAGGCTGACGGCGCCGGCTTCGATGCTGGTAGTCGTCAGATCTGGTTGGTGAGAGAGAAGCTGCCCGGCCATCTCCCAGAACTTGCCCTGCTCCTCGGCCGCCATGGTGGCCAGCGCAGCGTCCTTGGCGCTCTTGTGAAAAGGCAACGGGAAGTGCCGAAACGCGATACGCAAATCGTCAGGGTAACGAGCCGTCAAGACATCCAGCGTTTTCATGGCCCGCGCCGAATAGGGGCATTGGAAATCCATGAACGCGATCAGCGTGACCTTCGCTTCCTTGTTGCCCTTGTGGGGGACGCTTCCCACGGCGATGTTGAACACCTCGTTTCCCACGGGAATGGTGGGCGCCTCCGGCGTGGCCGGCCTACCCTTGTCCTTCCCCTTGCCCTCCATCAGCGCCGCGTAGAAGGAGAAGCCGCTCGCCGCCTGCATGCCCATGGCCTGCGCCCGCTGCAGCTCATCGTCGATCACCTCCTGGAATGCCTCGACAGGCAGCGCGCCACGCAGGAGGCGTCCGTTGATGAAGAAGCTGGGGGTACCTTGCACGCTCAGGGCATCGGACAGCCTCAGATCCTCCTCGACCCGCGCCTGGGTTTCGCCAGCTTCCAGATCCTTCGCGAAACGCTCGGTGTCCAGGCCCAGAGTTTGCGCGTGCTGGATCAGCTCTGGCTTGCTCAGCTCCGTTCGGTGATCGAAGAGACGGTCGTGCATGGGCCAGAATCGACCCTGGTTCTCGGCGGCGACCGCAGCGTACGCCGCCAGGCACGCGTTGCGGTGAAACGGCAAGGGCTTATGCCTGAAGTAGAAACGCAGCTTGCCCGGATAGCTTTGCTCGAGCGCGGACAAGGTCGCTTGCACGCGACCGCAGAAGGGGCACTCGAAGTCCGAGAACACGACCACCGTGATCAACGCCTGGGCGTCTCCCCTGGGCGTGCCCGCGTAAGGGACACAAAACCGCTCGACGTCGTCCTGGACCGCCGCGCCGTTGGCCGCGCAGCTGTACTTGTTCGGCTCGGGTGCCGCATCCGTTGCCGTGTCGGCGTCGCTCTTGGCTGCCGGCGTGACCAGGCCTGGTGCGGGCGCGGGATGCTTCACGCACGCGCACAGCGCGAGATGCAGGCAGACGAGCAATGTGGTGGGGCATGAAGACGATCTGCGGTCCATGGGAAATCCAACTCGGCAATGGGGGGCGGGGGACAGTAACGCATCCCCCGGCAGAGCCGGGGGCTTTCCGGCGTGAGCCGCTCAAAG